>JAFSWZ010000018.1 GCA_017450125.1 Synergistaceae bacterium
CCCGCCAGCTACGACAAGAGAGCCGGAGATCCTCTCTATTACTCCTTTAATTTCTTTCTTCTCAGGCATTTAATATCTCCCGCCTCCTAATTTACCGTTCCGCAAAAATATCCATACCTACGGCCTTTTCCACACTGCCCCTGATTGAGGCTAAACCTGCTCCCGTTGCTCCCGAAGGGCCGGGCACAGGCAGGACGCTCGTATGATACTTGTCATTAATCTCTTCGACCTTGCCCGTGAACTCCACGAACAGATCTTCCTGTATGAACACGACTGCGTAATCTTCACGCGCCAGCTGCTCAAGCGTAGCCTCGAACGTTCCCCGCGTCTCGGGGGTAAGCACTACGCTACGAATGCCCACAGCTTGGAAGGGTAACGCCATCTCGTAGCTTCCTACAGCCGCCATCGGCCTGCTATCTGCCATTGCTGAGAAGCCTCCTTCCGAACTCGCGGTCAAGTCCTCCCGCAACGCACACCAGAGCTACACGCATATTCCGTGCTTCAGCTTCCTTAGTGAGCAGGTAGAGAAGGACATTCGCCGGAGCATCCATAGAGTACTTAGCACTCTCGAGCACCTTAAGCAGGTAGTCATCAAGAGCTTTCGACACGTCGGACAGCGCGGCCTTCATGTCGTTCTGTTCACCGAGAGCACCGAGCACGCTTCCTATGTCCGTATAAGACAGGATGCGCCCCCAAGTCTCCTGCGGCTCGTTCAGCAGCTTAGCCATGTCGTCAGCGCGTATAGTCCCGCCCTCGTGGAAGAAGGGCAGTGCTTTGGCAGGGTCATACTTTATCCGCGCAAGACGTACCGCGCTCCTGAGGTTCTCCGCGTCAATCCTGCACTTTACCCAGTGAACAACGTCGGGCATGTTCAGACCCTCCGCAACATCGAGCATTGCCCTGAACATCTGATGGTCTATCAGCAGTTCAACGGCCTGTGCGTTCTTCGTTGCGTCCCAGAGCTGCCAGCACTGGGGGATAAGGTCAGTCAAGCCGTAGGGAAGGAAGCCGTATTCTTCCGTCTCGATCGCGTTGGTGAGCTCTTCTGTGTCGATTGTTCCGAGCTTCGAGAGAAGGTCATAACGCCGTCCTTCTGCTTCTCCGCCCCTGACCTTGAAGAGTCCCTTCAACAGAACCTTGACGTTGTGGAAGTCGTAGGGCAGCCTGAAGATGTCGAGCAGTTCCTTGTCAGGCACAAAAGATTTCAGCTCCTCGCACGTCGCGAGAATCTCCGAATCTATGGCCTTGTCGAAATTGCTCCCTGCTCCCGTTATCCACTGAGAATATGACGTTTCGCCGAGTGCCTTCACTGCGTCGTCAATTCCTGCGCTGTCCATAAGGCGCGAGAAAAATGCCGTGTCCAGTATGTGATTTTCCATACCCCGCAAACGTGCTACGGTGTATACGTAACTCACACCCAGCACCCCCTTACGCAAACAACCGCTTCAAGACTTCGGTCTCAATGTCAGCACGGGCATCCTCAATCAGCATGTCCCATGAACAATTTGTGTCAATGCGGTCATTCCTCAGCACAAAGCCGCCGCTTATCGGAAGCCTCTCAGGGCTGAGGGTAAGTGATGTGCTGTGTGATGCGTTGTAGCCGTCAAGCCATCTCTGGTCGAGGTGCTTCTCGTTAGTTCCGACAAACACGACTTCATGACCCGTAACTACTGCCTGAGCCATAAGCCTGTCAGCAAACTTGACGTACTTATCAGGTGCCATCTCCACGAGCTGCTTCAGCGAAGCCTCGAACGCTTCAGTAACCAGACGCTGGCGGACTCCGAGATCAACTCTCTTCGCGTCAAGCTCTGCTACGATTTCGCGCCTTCTGAGGACTTCGGGCTCTTCCTTCGCGAGACGTGCCGCGTATGCATCCTGGACAGCCTTGATTTCGGCGTTGACAGTGCGGCTTATCTCACGTACTTTCGCGTCGTTCTCTGCCTCGAGTGCTTTGATCTGTGCCTGTGATTCGGCTTTAATCTTTGCTTTTATGTCTGCAAGTGCCATCGTCAACACCTGCCCCGTTTAGCCTACCTGTACTCCCATGAGCATCAATATACTCGTCAGAAGCGCAAGGACTGCGTAGGTCTCGACCATTGCCGGGAGGATTATTGCTTTGCCCATTGCCTCAGGCTTCTTGCTGATCATCTGGATTGATGCTGCGGAAGTCTTGCCCTGCCAGATCGCTGAATACCAGCCGACTACTGCGATGGGAAGGCAGGACGCGAGAATCTGGAGTCCCTGATTCCATGTGAGGGCTACTGCTCCTGCACCGCCGAGAAGTCCCAGCTTGTTGAGCACGAAGAAGGCGATTAACAGCCCGTAGATTCCCTGAGTTCCGGGAAGTGCCTGAAGGATAAGGCATGAACCGAACTTGTTGGGGTCTTCGGTCATTACGCCTGCTGCTGCTCCGCCTGCAACACCGATACCGATTGCTGAACCGATGCCGGCGAGTGCTGCTGCCAGTGCTGCCCCGAACAGTGCGAGTGAGAGTCCTAAATGTTCCATAATGATTTACACGTTCCTTTCACGATAGATATAGTGTCTAGTGTTGAGGGTTTAGGGCTGTAGTATAACCCCTATCCCCTAATCCCTAACCCCTAGTCCCTAGCTCCTCACATTTACGTATTCCTGTGAGAGCGTCAACGGGGTAAATGGTTCTCCGCCTCCCGTGTAGAACTTGCCGAAAAACTCTACATACTGGAGCCTCAAGGGATGCACGAATGACCCCAG
>JAFSWZ010000019.1 GCA_017450125.1 Synergistaceae bacterium
AAGCAAGCAAGCAAGCAAGCAAGCAATTATACGCTTTGTTCTCAAGTTGTCAACCTCCTCGCAAGCGGGGAAAATACTCCCGATATTATAGCCGGGCATCCCGCCTTTGGGAACACCCGGCCAAGTGTGAATCTCTCTTTAGAAGTTCGCTGCTTCCTGTCCCGCGATTCTTCCGTACACCACGAAATCACTCACTGCCGTTCCGCCGAGCCTGTTCCCGCCATGAACTCCGCCCGTAACTTCTCCAGCCGCAAACAGTCCCGGAATGACCGTCCCGTCAGCCTTGAGGACTCTCGTGCGCCCGTCGATCTTCAGTCCGCCCATCGTGTGGTGGATTCCGGGCGTAACCTTGATCGCGTAGAACGGTGCCTTATCGAGCGGCTCGATGAAGCTCGTACGTCCGAAGTCAGGGTCTTTGCGCGCCTTCACGTAACCGTTCCAGTCGTTCATTGTCTTGGCGAAAACGTCTGCAGGAATCCCCAGCGTCTTGGCCAAGTCCTCGTACGTGTCGCCCTTGAACGTGTAGCCCTTCGAGATGTAGCCCTGAATAAGCAGCGAGTCATCAACCATCTTCTGGTCAATCACGAGCCACGCAAACGAGTTGGGCTGGTCTATCTCCGCCTTCGACACAACGTCGCGCGTCAGAACTTCGTCGATGAAGCGTTTACCCTCAGTGTTCACGAGGATAGCTCCGTCGCCGCGCAGTCCTTCGGTGATGAGGTTCGAGGAGTCGTACTGCACTGTCGGGTGAATCTGAATCTGCTTCATGTCGACAGTCGCCGCACCGAGCTCCTGAGCCATCGTTATGCCGTCGCCGTTAATGCCGGGTGCGTTGGTGGTCATGAAGCCTTCAAGCGCTGGGTTAAGGCGGGCAACCATCTTCAGGTTCGCTCCGAAGCCTCCCGTCGCGAGGACTACTGCCTTAGCGTTCACGGTTATCTTCGCGCCCCTGCTCGTCGCCTCAACGCCGGAAATCTTGCCGTCCTTCGTCGTGATTGATGTTGCCGTAGTCTCGGTGAGAAGCGTGATGTTGTTTCTCGCTCTTACGGCCTTCTCGAGTCTCGGGACAACGTAGCCTCCGACGGATACAACCTTGCCCTGTTCGTTCAGAGGACGGTGAATGCGCTTCACCGAAGCTCCGCCCGCAGCTCCTACCGACGTGAGGTCAATGCCGATAGTCTTCAGCCACGCTATAGCCGGTGCTGTTCCCTTCACGAGGGTTTCGACGAGCTCAGGGTCATTGATGCCGTGCCCGCCTATAATCGTGTCTAACTGCATGAGCTCCACGCAGTCGAAGTATCCTTCCGGCTTGGCCTTGTAGGCTTCCCACTTCGCTTTCACTGCCTCAGCAAGCGCAGTAACTGTCGCGTTGCCTGCCCACTTCTCGGCGGCCGTCTTTAAGGTCTTCTCGACTCCGGCTTCCTCGTTGAACTTGTTTTTGTCCTGCTCGGGAGTATCCGCCGCGTTCATTCCGCCCGAAGCACGCACAGAGTTTCCGCCGGTCATTGCCTGCTTCTCGATGAGGACGACCTTCTTGCCCGCGTCTGCCGCAACGATTGCCGCGATCATTCCTGCTCCGCCTGCTCCGATGACCGCAACGTCAGCGTCATACGTCTTGTCCTCTGCGACAACCGCCGAAGCCTTCTTGTAGTCCTCAGGGTTCACGCCAGCGGCCTTGAGAGCTTCTTCTGCGGCCTTGAGGAGTCCTGTTGAAGTTACGGTAGCTCCGCTCACGCCCTCGACGTTGATGGTGTTGCCTGCAACCATGTCACCTGGCATTCTCGCTACAGCAACAGAACCGATGCCGTCAGTCTCCTTCGGGCCCTCTGCCTTAACGTCAACAATCTTGCCGTCCTTGAGGGTGATGCTCATTGTGAGTGCTCCCGGACCTCCGAAGCCGTCTGCGTTTGCTGTGCCGGTAATGCTCCCGTCGGCGGCCTTCTCGGCTTTGGGCTCGGGGGCTGGCTGTGCAGGGGCTGGCTGTGCGGGGGCTGGTGCTGAGGCCTGAGCTTTGCCTCCTCCGAAGTCTGCCGGGTTGAGGCCTGCGGCGGTTAATGCCCTCTCTGCGGCCTGACGAAGTCCCGTTGAAGTCATCGTAGCTCCAGTAACTCCGTCAACTGCGATGCTGTTCGCGGCCACCATTGCGCCGGGCATGGCCTCGATGGCTTTCGAGCCTATTCCGTCGGTCTCCTTCGGACCCTGCGCGGTTACTGCGGTGATTTTACCGTCCTTGACGCTCACCGTAACACTGACTGCATCCTTGCCGCCGAAGCCGTCGCCGGTTCCTGTGCCGGTAAGGGTACTCTTTGCGTTCTGCTGGGTTATAACCATGATGGCAATAATCACTACAGCAGACACAAGCGCAAATACACGCTTCTTCATGTTTATAGTGCCTCCTTGAAATGTTTTGTGGAATGCGTATATTATGACAGAAAATTTTTCGCACACAGGGGGAATTTTTGTTCATGGGCAGAAAATTGATGCTGTCAGTCTTCGTGATTGCGTTGCTGGTTGTGCCGTCATTCGGGGCAGAGACGCAGGATCTCACGACGGACTATGTTACGAGGATACAGAGCGAGATAAGCTCTGACATCGGGAAACTCAGGGAATCCATCGAGGCAGAGCTTGCCGGGATAAGCCTCAGCAGTTCCGACGTTGCCGCACGAATCGCCGAACTCTCGGAGCTCACAGCGAAGGCTTCCGACGACATGTCAGCGTGGGGCTACACTCCCGAGCAGAGGGAAACGCACACCCGCATACTCTCGGAACTCTCCGTAGCTTACGCCGCTTACAGTGCTTTGACGGGAGGAAGCGAGGCTTCTGCTTCGGCTGATGTTGGCGTTGAGAATCTGGGTAATATCGTTTCGCCGGACATCAACGACAGCGACGCACTCAGGCAGGAGATCAGGAAGGTATCGCGCGGGCTCGACGTTCAGGTGTTCTACATACAGTCGAAGCTCAGCAAGTTACGCTTGGACTTGGCCGAAGCCTCCTTACTCAGCAAGAGGCTCAAGGAGGCTCAGGAGGGCGGCGAAGCTCTGGAACTTCCGCGTACTCACGTGCTCGAGCTCGAGGCGGCAAGGGTTAATGTCGCTCTTTCGCGTCTTCAGGTTCGTGCGCAGAAGCGTGCCCTTGACGCAAACGTCTCGGCAATTCAGCGTCTCAGAAGGCGGCTTGAGGACATGCAGAAGGTTATAGCTTTTCCGCAGTCTGTGCTTGACGAGAACCTCGAGGCACTGCAGGCGCGTCTGACCTCGCTAGCCGAAGAGATGTCCTCCGCACGCAAAGCCCTCGACTCCGCTAACTCCTCGCTGATACGCGCAAGAGCATCGTTAGGTTCAGGGGACGTGAACTCCCTCACCAACGCCAGCGCAAATTATGCGGCAAGAAGTGCGCGCGTGAACTACTGGGAGCACATGGTCTCGCTGATTGATGACGAGATCGTCCTTGTCCGCGAGGAACAGCAGGCTTGGCGGGACAGGTATAAGCTCTTCCACGACCAGGCCAGCGGCGAAGACATCTGGAAGATACGCGAGAACTCGGAGACAAGAATCGCCGAGCTACAGCGTCAGCTTGAAGGCGTGCGCACTATGGAGAGCACGATACTCCGCCAGATCGACACGACGCAGGCTCAGGCAGAAGGTATCAGCGGAACAGTTCAGCAGAACCTGATTCAGGCCGCCGACAACTACCGCAAGACGATCGCGGACATCTTCAACAGGTACGAGTCGCTTATTCCGCAGGCAGTGTTCCTTCAGCAGAGGCTCAACGCTGAGGCTAACGACCACCTGAGCGCACTCCGGCTCGCCGAGAAAGTGAGCTCGTTCAGCAAAGAGACGGTTATGGGCTTCCTGAACACCGAGCTGTGGCAGGGTGAAGGGTATTCCGTAACGGTGAGCAAGCTGATTATCGCTGTGGCAGTGTTCCTGTCGAGCTTCTTCCTCTCGTCGTGGGGCAGCAAGTGGCTGAAGCGCAGGATGATTAACCGCTTCAAGTCCAGTGTTACGGCAGCTAACGCAGTCCAGCGCATAACGTTCTACATCTTGTGGGTAGCTTTCGCGCTCATTGCCTTGAACATCGTGAAGATTCCGCTGACGGCATTTGCGTTCATGGGCGGTGCTATGGCGGTTGGATTAGGCTTCGGGATGCAGAACATCTTCAACAACCTGATAAGCGGCTTCATCGTGATATTCTCGCGCCCCTTCAAGGTCAACGACATCGTAGAGGTTGCGGGCACTCAGGGCATCGTCGAGGACATCGGCTCGCGCTCAACGACAATCCGCACGTGGGACGGGCTTGACGTTGTGCTGCCGAACAGATATTTTCTGGAAAACAGCGTAACCAACTGGACGGGCTCAGACCTCAAGAAGAGGGAGCTTCTGAAGGTCAGCGTGTCGTACGATGCTGACAGCCGCGAGGTGGAACAGTTATTGCTGGACATCGCTAACGGACACTCAAGCGTTCTGAAGAACCCTGCGCCGTTCGTTATCTTTAAGAACTTCGGTGATGACGGCCTCGAGTTCGAGATATACTACTGGATAGAGCTACGGAAGGCTTCGGGCGCAAAGGTCTCGAGCGACATGCGGCACCACATTGCGGCTGTGTTCAAGCGGGAGGGTATAAACATCCCGTATCCTCAGAGGGATGTGCACATCATCAAGGAATCAGCCGGAGCATGATAAAATATCGCCATCCAATCTAAGCAGTTTCAGGAGGCGTTAAGATTCATGAAGAAGGTAATCTTTATTGCGATGCTTCTGGTTTTCGCGGCGGCTTTCGCGGCTTTTGCTGAGCCTATGCCTGGAGGGACACGGTTAGTCTTCACCACCGGCGGAGCACAGGGAACGTACTACGGGTTCGGCGGAGTCTTGGCCGGAAAAGTCGGCGAGAAGACTTCCACGAAGGTAACGGTCATTGCTTCTGGCGGCTCGAAGGCGAACATTGAGGCGATGTCTGACGGCGACGCACAGCTGGGCTTCACGCAGTCCGACGTAGGGGCGTATGCCTTCAAGGGTACGAGGCTTTTCGAGAACGAGAAAATCTCTGACTTCTCGACTGTCGCAAATCTCTACATGGAGCAGGTGCAGATAGTAACCCTCAACCCTGAAATCAAGACAGTAGCCGACCTCAAGGGCAAGAACGTATCAATCGGAGCAGCAGGAAGCGGAGTGTTCTTCAACGCTGTTGACGTGCTGAAGGTGTACGGCCTTGACGTTGAGAAGGACATCAAGCCGACGTATCAGTCATTCGGTGATTCTGTCGAGGCACTGCAGGACGGGAAGATTGACGCGGCGTTCATCGTTGCGGGTGCACCTACGACGGCGGTAACTTCTCTCGCGGCCACGAAGAAGGTCTATCTTGTCAGCCTTGACGACGAGCACATAGTGAGCCTTCTTGCGGAGTCTCCGTACTACAGCAAGAACGTAATCTCCAAGAACACATACGGCACTGAAGATGACGCAATCACCGTAGCGGTCGGTGCAGTAGTTATAGCGCGCGATGATGTGTCTGAAGCTGACGTGTATAATTTCCTGTACGGAGTGTTCGAGAACAAGGACGAAATCACGGCGGCACACGCAAAGGGAGCAGAGCTGAAGCTGGACTTCGCGGCAAGCTACACAGCAGTCCCCTACCATCCCGGCGCAGTGAAGTATTACGCGGAAAAGGGAATGAAGGTATCCGGCAAGATAGTCGGCGACTAAGAGTTACCTGACACACAAACATAACGGAATTTGCGGGCGGCTGTGATTGACTTCATGGCCGCTTATGCTTTAAGGAGGAATGATAATTTATGAGTGATACTGACTTGACGAAGGAAGATATTGCGCAAATGGAAGCCAACGTTGACGCGGTAATGAAGAAGTACGACCGCGAATCCAACGTCCGGCACTGGTACGGCACTCCGGCAGTGATCGTGCGCTGGTTGTCCGCGCTGTTCTCGGTGTACTGCATTTACGTTACGCTGTTCAGCACTGCGATGCCGGAAGTCAGGCTGAATGTGTTTCTTGGCCTGATTCTGATTCTGGGTTACCTGCACTACCCGATACGCAAGACGCACCACCGCGTGAACCACATACCGATTTACGACGTGATAATCATGCTCGCGGGAGTGATACCGTTCTTCTATTTCGCGTACAATGCCGAGAGCATAATCAGGCTGGCACTCCGCGTAACGAGCCCCCGCAACCCCAACTACAGAATCATGATAACTATGGCGGTGCTCGCGATACTGTCTGCTATGGAGCTGTGCAGGCGGTGCGTCGGGATTCCGATTCTGTGTGTTGTTGGTGCACTGATGGTTTACGCGTTCTCGACGGTGAGGTTCGGGAAGGTGATTTACGACCTGTTCTACTCGACGGGCGACGGACTCAGGAGCACGCCTATAGAGGTCTGCGCAAAGTACATTGTGGTGTTCATAATCTTCGGTGCATTCCTCGAGCGCACGGGAATATCAACGTTCTTCATCAACCTCGCGAACGCCATAGCCGGAGCTTCCGCCGGAGGGCCAGCGAAAGTCGCGGTAATCTCTTCTGCACTGTGCGGAATGGTCAGCGGTTCGTCCGTCGGGAACACCGTAACGACAGGCAGCGTAACAATCCCTATGATGAAGCGCACGGGTTACAGGCCGGAGTTTGCCGGTGCAGTAGAGGCGGCGGCATCGACGGGCGGGCAGATTATGCCTCCGATAATGGGAGCGGCGGCGTTCCTGATGGCGGAATACATGGGCATCCCGTACTCTCAGGTTGCGCTGAAAGCGATTCTCCCTGCTGTGCTCTACTTCACGGGAATATACATTGCTGTTCACCTCGAGGCCAAGAAGCTGGGCTTGAAGGGAATCCCGAAGGAGGAGCTCCCTCACATTCTGAGCCTGCTGCCGAAAATCTACCTTCTGCTTCCGCTCGTTGTTCTGGTCTTCATGGTCTCGACCAACATGTACACAATGCAGTTCTCGGCGGCAATAGCAATCGGCATCGCAATTTTCGTGGGGCTGTTCAACTCCGACGACAGGATAACGTTCAAGAAGGTGATTGACGCTCTCGAGGCCGGAGGTCGCGGGACAATCACGGTAGCTGTTGCGTGTGCGATGGCTGGGCTTGTTGCCGGGTGCATAACGTCAACGGGACTCGCCAGCGAGATTATCACGATGGTAGTGAACGTCTCGGGAGGGCACGCGTTCATTGCGCTGTTCCTCACGATGCTGTGCTGTATCGTTCTGGGAATGGGAGTCCCGACGACTGCTAATTATTGCATTATGGCGGCGACCTGCGCACCGATTCTGATGGCTCCGGCAATCGGCATCGAGAAGATCTGCGCACACTTCTTTGTGTTCTACTTCGGGATAGTTGCGGACATAACACCGCCTGTTGCACTTGCGGCCTATGCGGGAAGCGCAATCGCCAAAGCTCCGCCGATGAAGACCGCCTTCAACGCGACGAAGCTGGCGATCGGTGCGTTCATTGTGCCGTACATTTTCGCGTTCACGCCTGCGATGCTGTTCGAGAACGTTCAGCCGATAATCGAGATTGCGAACGCCGGGCCTGTCCTGACGAATATTCTTGTTGCGCTCGAGATTGCGTTAATCTGCGGGACGGCACTGCTGGGGATATTCGGTGTAGCGGCATCGCTGAACGGGTATCTTTACGGGCCGATGAACTTCCTGATGAGGATAGTGATTTGCGCGGGAGGTTTGAGCATGTTAGTGCCAGGCATAGTGAGCGACATTGTGGGGCTGGTGCTTGTCGGGTTTGTGGCAAGTATGCAGTACATGAAGAGGAAGCAGAACAATCCTGCGTAAGAACAACCCCCCGCTTCATCAACGGGGGGCTTCGTTTATCCTTAGTCGCTCATACTGCTTATCGATATTTCGTTGTGCACCCGCCGAATCGCCTCAGCAAACAGCGGAGCTATCGACAGCTGCATTATCTTCGCAGAACGTTTGCTTTCGGGTATCGGTATCGTGTCCGAGAAAACCAGCTTCTCTATCGCACAGGCCTCTATCCTCTCCACCGCCGGATCAGACAGCACCGCGTGAGTCGCACACGCAAACACCCTCGCGCATCCTCTCTCCTTCAGGCCGTCCGCCGCGTGGCAGATCGTCCCCGCTGTGTCGATGATGTCATCAACCAGAATCGCCGTCCTACCCTTGATGTTCCCGACAATGTCCATCACCTCAGAGACATTCTGCTTCTCGTAGTTGCGCCTCTTGTCCACTATGGCTATGTCCGTGTTCAGCATCACCGCAAACTTCCGCGCACGCGCAACCCCTCCGACATCCGGCGACACTACAACGACTTCACCCCTCGACAGCTGGTCGTAGAGTTCCGTCCTGAAATGTTCGGCCAGGAGCTTCATTCCAGTCAGGTGGTCAACAGGAATGTCGAAGAAGCCCTGAATCTGTCCCGCGTGAAGGTCTGCCGTGATTACCCTGTCAATTCCTCCATGCGTCAGAAGGTTCGCGACAAGTTTCGCCGTGATGGGCTCGCGGGGCTTGGCCTTCCTGTCCTGCCGGGCATACCCGAAGTACGGGATTACTGCATTCACGTAGCTGGCTGAAGCTCTCCTCATTGAGTCCGCCATAATGAGCAGCTGCATAATGTTTTCATTGACCGGTGCACATGTAGGCTGGATGATGAAAACATCAGAACCCCTCACGCTCTCGTTCAGCGAGACTCCTATCTCTCCGTCGGCAAACCTGTAGTGCTTCGCATCCGAAATCGGAACGTTAAGCTCACTGCTGATTCTGTCTGCAAACTCCCTGTGCGCTGTGCCTGTGAATATCTTGAGGCCGTTTCCTCTGGACAAGATTATTACTTCCTTTCGGGTTTAGGCTTGATGGTGTTTCCTTGATGACCAGTCCGCAATATTTGTCTGCCGTGCCCTGCCTACTCCTAGTGCGTTTTCAGGGACTTGCCGGGTTATCACGGACCCCGCCGCTGTAGCTGCACCGTCCTCGATTTCTACGGGTGCTACGAACATTGTGTTAGAGCCGACAAAACAGTTGTTGCCGATGCGCGTTGGGTGCTTGTGTTCCCCGTCGTAGTTGCAGGTTATGCTTCCCGCTCCGATGTTCACGCCGTGTCCGAGCGTCGCGTCTCCCATGTACGACAGGTGAGGGACTTTGCTCCTCTCGCCTATCCGTGAGTTCTTGAGCTCGACGAACTTCCCTGCAAACGCGTGAGGTTCTAAGCATGAGCCATCCCGAATGTAGCAGAAAGGCCCGGCCTTCGAGTCGTCCTGAAGCTCGCTGTCCTCAATAACTGCGTACGCTACAACCTCGACGTTCCGGCCAAGTACAGCATTCCTCAGGATTGAGCCTGAACCGATATAGCAGCCTTCGCCGATTCTGCTCTTCCCGAGAATCTGGACGTTGGGCATTATCGCGACATCTGGAGACAGTTCCGCGTCGGCACTGATATACACCGTCGACGGATCAACTATCCTCACGCCTTCCTTCATCCAGCGGGCTAGTATACGTTCGCGCATTACCCTCGTAACTTCCGCAAGTTCCGCCTGAGTGTTCACGCCCTTCATCTCCTCTTCGGGGAGGGTGAAAGCTCCTGTGTTCATTCCGCGTGCGTTCATGAGGCCGAGCGCGTCAGGAAGGTAGTACTCGTGCTGAATGTTATCGTTCGTGATGGAGTCTATTACGTTGTCGAGGGATTCTACCCTGAAAGCGTAGCATCCGGCGTTGACCTCCTGAATCCTGCGCTGTTCTTCCGTTGCGTCCTTGTACTCCACGATGCTCACGGAATCCTTCAGGCGTATTATCCTGCCGTATTCGTTGTGGTAGTCCGCAATGAACGTTATCACCGTGCAGTCGTATTCTTCGCAGCAGGAGGCAAGTTCGCTGAGGCTTTCGGGCTTCAGGAGGGGGACATCACCGTTCAGCACGACCATGTGCTTATACCTGCCCCACCATTGGCGGGCTGACTTTACGGCGTGGCCTGTGCCGAGCTGCTCCTTCTGCCACAATACATTTACTGTCGGGAAATTCTGTGAGATGTGTGCTTCGACTAACTCTCCCCCTGAACCTACAAGCACACCGATGTCTTCGGGAGCTATTCCGGCTCTGAGAGCATTATTGATGACGTAATCGATAATGGGACGGTCAAGAATGGGCTGTAACACTTTCGGTATTGCGCTCTTCATTCGCGTGCCTTTTCCTGCGGCCATAATGAGAACGCAAAAGCTATTCATACCTGCATCACCTCTGAGTGAACATGTGGCTGGGATGGATGGATTCGAACCATCATTACAGGATCCAAAGTCCCGCGTCCTGCCCTTGGACGACATCCCAACTGAAATTTTGTTCCACGTGAAAACGCGCTAATTATATCACGCCAAAAAATCCCGCCCTGTGTTCGGCAGAATGTCTATCCTAGCGTCAGGAAGTTCCGGCAAATCGGAATGAGCATCATCGTCCATCAGCTTGGCGAAATCGTCAGCATCCAGCACTTCGCGTTCAAGGAGAGTTGCGGCTATCTTGTCCATGAGTGCCCTGCGTTCGGTGAGGATTGCACGTGCCTTCTGGTAGCACGCGTCGATGATAGCTTTTACTTCCTGGTCAATCTTGTACGCAACTTCCTCGCTGTAGTTTCTGTCCTCTGAGATGTCGCGTCCCAAGAAAATCTCTTCGCGCTTGTTCCCGAGCTTCACGAGCCCCAGACTGTCGCTCATTCCCAGCTGTGTAACCATCTGGCGGGCTGTCTGCGTTGCGCGTTCGAGGTCGTTTGCCGCACCGCTGGTTACGTCGTTGAACACAATCTCTTCGCTCACGCGTCCGCTGAGGAGAACGGCTATCCTGTTCATGAGTTCGGACTTCGACATCAAGAACCTGTCCTCTTCCGGGAGCTGCAGTGTGTAGCCCAACGCGGCGTGTCCTCTGGGGATGATGGAGATTTTGTGCACGGGGTCAGAGCCGGGAAGAACCTTCGCGACGATCGCGTGTCCTGTCTCGTGGTAGGCGATTATGCGCTTCTCCTTGTCGCTGATGAGACGGCTCTTGCGTTCCGGGCCGGCCATTACGCGCTCAATGCCTTCCTCGAGGTCTTCCATGCCGATTTTGTCCTTGCCATGACGTGCGGCCAAGAGCGCGCCTTCATTGACGAGGTTCTCTAGGTCTGCGCCGACGAGTCCGGGTGTCTGCCTCGCTAAAATTCCTACATCAACATCATCCGCAAACTGTTTGTCCTTCATGTGAACCCTCAGAATCTCTTCGCGTCCCTTAACGTCCGGGCGGTCAACGGTTATGTGTCTGTCGAACCTTCCCGGCCTCAGCAGTGCGGGGTCGAGAATGTCGGGTCTGTTCGTCGCCGCAATGAGTATCGTGCTGCTGGTGTCGTCGAAGCCGTCAAGCTCAACAAGAAGCTGGTTAAGTGTCTGCTCGCGTTCGTCATGCCCGCCGCCGAGTCCCGCTCCTCTGTGCCGTCCGACTGCGTCCATCTCGTCGATGAAGATTATGCACGGCTGGTACTTCTTGGCCTGCTCGAAGAGGTCTCGTACTCTCGCCGCACCAACACCTACGAACATTTCAACGAAGTCTGAGCCCGACGCGCTGAAGAACGGAACATCAGCTTCACCGGCCGCCGCGCGCGCAAGAAGAGTTTTGCCCGTGCCGGGAGGGCCGACGAGGAGGACTCCCTTAGGGACACGCGCACCGAGCTTGCGGAACTTCTCAGGGTCTTTCAGGAAGTGTATAACCTCCTGCAGTTCCTCTTTCGACTCATCGCACCCCGCAACATCCGCGAACGTAACTTTAGGTTTGTTGTCGAGAAAGAGTTTTGCTTTGCTCTTGCCGAAAGACATTATCCTTCCGCCGCCGCCCTGCATGTTATAGAGGAAGTATATCCACACGCCGATGAGCAGCAGCGTCGGGAACAGCGAGGTCATTAGCGATGTCAGCCACGTGTTCTTCTGTGGAGCCTCGAAGGTTACGGTGATGCCTTTGGCGACAGCTTTTTCCGCAATGCCGGACACGTCGATGCCGTAGGTCAGGAAACGCTGGCCGCTGACGGTCTCGCCCTGCAACGTCGCAGAACTGGATTCGCCGGGAATGGTGTTGTTGCGTATCTGCAGTATGCGGATGTTCCCGGCTTCGAGGTCTGAGACGAACTGCGTGTAGCTGATTTCGTCGTACTGTTTCTGGACTTCTTCTGGTGCTAGGAACATGTTGACCATAGACACCACAACAAGAACGAGCACAAGATAGAGCCCGAGATTCTTCACGATCTTGTTCAAGATAGATAATCCCTCCAACGGGTAAGATATAATTTCATGAGATAGCAAGCATTATAACAGAGGGGGAAACCTTAGATGAATGACAATTACTATGACGCGCTTGAACTCCCGCTGAATGACTGGCAGATACTCTTTGCTTCATGGGGAGAGCCTAAGTTCCGGGCAGGGCAGGTGTGCCAGTGGATATACGCAAAAAAGGTGTTCGGTTACCACGACATGAGCAACCTCTCCAAGCCCCTGCGCCAAAAGCTCACCGAGAACGTTCTGATGACTCTTCCCATCTTGATACGACAGCAGACTTCGCGGGACGGCACAAAGAAATTCCTGTGGCAGCTGGCGGACGGCTCACGCATAGAGAGCGTACTCCTGAATCACGGCGGGCACAAGACAGCCTGCATCTCGAGCCAGGCCGGGTGTCCGCTGGGCTGTACGTTCTGCGAGACGGGAGCTAACGGTTTCACGAGGAACTTGACGCGCGGCGAGATTCTCGGGCAGTTCCTTGTGATGGAGAAGATGAACGGCTCTGACATCAACAACATTGTCTTCATGGGAATGGGAGAACCTCTGCTGAATGAAGCGGCGGTGTTCTCTGCTGTACGTTCGCTGAATGACAAAGACATGCGCAATCTCGGTGCACGGCACATCACCATCTCTACCTCAGGGGTTGTTCCGGGAATCGAGGACTTGGCCGACTTCGAGATACCGTTACGTCTCTCAGTGTCCCTTCACGCGCCAAATGACGCGCTGCGCTCAAAGCTGATGCCCATCAACAAGCAGTATCCTCTGCAGAAGCTGACCGCCGCACTCAGGAGATACCACGAGCGCACAGGTGAACGCATAACCTTCGAGTACGCGTTAATCGATCACGTGAACGACGAGCCGGAACACGCTTACGAGATGGCGGCACTGCTTGACGGCCTTGCTCCGTACATCAACCTGATACCGTTCAACCCGATACCCTCGAGGCCGGAGCTTGCACGGTCGGATGCTTCAAGGGTAAAGGCGTTCTGTGCGGCACTCTCCGAGCTTAAGATAGAGTTTGAGCTTCGCAAGGAGAGGGGCGGTGATATTATGGCCGCGTGCGGTCAGCTTGCCGCGTCAGGTAATCTTCGTACGCCATCCTGATGCCGTCGCGGAGGTCTGTCTTGGGATGCCAGCCCATAGCCTGCGCCTTGCTCGTGTCCATGACCTTGCGCGGTGTCCCGTTGGGCTTGCTGGTGTCCCACTCAACCGCTCCCGTGTAACCCACAGCCTCAGCCACAAGCTCAGTGAGAGCCTTTATCGTAATCTCCCTGCCGCTTCCTGCATTGACGGTCTCGTTCCCTGAGTAGCTGTTCATCAGGAACACGCACAGTTCAGCGAGGTCGTCGACGTACAGGAACTCACGCAGGGGGCTTCCGTCTCCCCAGCAGATTACCGACGACGCGCCGGAAATTTTCGCTTCGTGGAATCTCCGAATCAGCGCGGGCAGAACGTGCGAGTGTTCGGGGTGGTAGTTATCGTTCGGGCCGTAAAGGTTGCACGGCATCACAGAAATGTAGTCCGTGCCGTACTGTGTGTTGAGGAACTCGCAGTACTTCAGGCCGGAAATCTTCGCGATAGCATAGGCCTCATTCGTCTTCTCGAGGTAACCAGAGAGCAGGTACTCTTCCTTGATGGGCTGGGGGCACATTCGCGGGTAAATGCACGACGAGCCCAGAAACTCCAGCTTCTTACAGTTGTTCGCGAAGGCTGAGTGAATGATATTCATCTCTATCATCATGTTAAGGTACATGAAGTCCGCAAGTGCCGCAGAGTTCGCGCCTATCCCTCCGACTTTAGCCGCCGCCACAAACACGTACTCCGGCTTCTCGCGTGCAAAGAACTCCTCAACTTCACTCTGTCGCGTAAGGTCTAACTCACTGTGCATACGCGTAATTATGTTCGTGTAGCCTTGACGGTTGAGCTCCCTAACGATTGCTGAGCCGACCATTCCTCGATGTCCGGCTACGTAGATTTTCGCTTCCTTGTTCATGTTATCGCTTCTCCTTAATGACGTATAATTATCCCATGAAATCAATTCTCTTACACATTTGCTGTGCACCCGACGGCTCTGTTCCTGTTCCTGACCTTCTGGCTGAAGGCTGGAACGTTACGGGCTTCTTCTACGGCAGCAACATTCACCCGCAGGAAGAGTACATCAGACGGCTCGAGGCTGTGAACATCCTCGCACAGCACTGCGGGATTAACTGCGTGTTAGGGTGCTACGAGCCTGAAGAGTGGCTTGACGGTGTCAGAGGCCTTGAGGCAGAACCCGAAGGCGGCAAGAGATGCGAACGGTGCTTCACGATTCAGCTCGAGGCTTCTGCGCGTGAGGCGGTGAAGCTGGGCTGCGAGTACCTGTGCACGACCCTCACCATCAGCCCCCACAAGAACGCCTCCCTAATCAACACGCTCGGCCAAGACATAGCCGCATCACACGGGCTTCAGTGGGAAAATCGTATATGGCGGAAGAAGGACGGTTTCCTCCGCAGTGTCAGGGCATCACGCGAGCTCGGGCTGTACCGGCAGAATTATTGCGGGTGCACGTTCAGCATATAGGCTATAATTCCTGCATACACCAACAAATCAGGAGGAATAGTTTATGCAGCAGCTTTATGCCACGTGGCGAATGTCCTACATCGAAGCCCCGAAACATGACGGGTGCATCTTCTGCGATTTTCCGGCAGAGCACAAGGACGACGAACATTTCATTGTTCACAGGGGCAAAACGTGCTTCGTCATCATGAACCTTTACCCCTACAATCCCGGGCACATGATGGTGATACCTTTCCGGCACACGAACATCTACGAATCCCTTACCGACGAAGAAGCCCTAGAGCTCCACAGCCTCACCTCGAAAGCCATCACCGTCCTCAAGAAAGTTATGCGTCCTGACGGCTTCAACATGGGCATCAACTTAGGCCAGACCGCCGGAGCAGGAGTAGCAGGGCATCTTCACCGGCACATAGTCCCGCGCTGGAACGGCGACAATAACTTCATGCCGGTTCTCTCTGAAACGCGCGTGCTCTCCGATGCAATCGCCAACTCCTGGCGCAAGATAAAGGATGCCTGGAACGACAGCCTATAGTGAGCCCGCAAAACCCGTAACCTTCACGGAGAAGGTCAAACGCTCGGAGTTCATCGCGAACGTCTCAGTGTGCCACGACGAGGAAGAGGCACGAGCCTTCATCGCCGCTGTCTCCTCAGAGCACAGGGACGCGACGCACAACTGCCGGGCGTTCGTTCTCGCTGACGGGACGGAATATTCTTCCGACGACGGCGAACCTTCAGGCACAGCAGGCAAGCCCATCCTCAACGCAATTAAGCACGCAGGAGTCGTTAATGCTGCCGTTGTCGTAACGAGGTACTACGGCGGGGTGAAGCTCGGAGTTAGGGGGCTTATCGACGAATACGGCGGGATTGCGGAGAAGGCACTTGCTCTCGCCGGAAGTGTGGAACGCGTCGTAACAAAGAAGCTCGGTGTGTCGATGGGCTATGAGGCTGTCGGGACTGTTACGCGGCTGCTTGAAGGTGCTGGAGCGTCGGGCTTGGTGTGGGATTACGGCGAAGGGGTCAGCGTGAAAGCTGATGTGCCGGTGAGCGAATATGAGAGGGTTGCTCGAGAGCTCGAGGAGCTTAGGGCACGGAAAGTTATTGCAGAATGGGTTATAATACGCAGATGATTCCGGCTAAAACAATAACATAAATTCAGGAGGGTCGTTATGAGCGATATTGTCTTACCGTTAGAAGCGGATACAAGAATGCTCATTGACCGAAGCCTTGAGAATCTTGGCTGGAAAGCTGGCGGCAGACAGAAGAATATATATCCTGAATCCCCCCGAACTGTACAGGAACGCAGAAAACTGGAGGGGAAACGTCCCGATTATGTCTTGTACTCAAAGACGATTAACAGACCTCTAATCATAATTGAGGCCAAGCGCAGAGGTTCACGCCTTGACAGCGCGCTCGAACAAGGAATAGCTTATGCCCGCATCCTAGAAGTTCCGTTGGTTTTCGCTACTGACGGCGTATTCTGCAAATCATTCCACACATTCGCGAACCGCCCCCCTATCCTGAACGGTGAGGAAATTCATGAACTTATCCGCGAGGCTCTGGCTCTGCGTTATCTGAACACGCACGAGGTCAACACAGTAAGCCCCAAAGTCCAGTACAGCCGCAAGGAACTCATAAAGGTATTTGACGAAGCCAATAACATACTGCGCGCTGAAGGCTTGAGGGCAGGCATTGAACGTTTCGGGGAATTTGCGAATATACTTTTCCTGAAGCTGATTGATGAGAACGAACAGGCCAAGCTGGAGAGAGGCGTTGCTTCAACTTTTGATCCTGCCTGCAGCTGGGAGGCAGTAAAGGATGTTCCGTCTTCAGCCAGAATAGACTACATTAACAGGACTGTGTACGAGAGGCTGAATGCACTTTACAGGACGGATATATTCACTCCGCTGCAGATAAGAGATGTCAGCATACTTGATGACATTATGGACAAGCTGGATTCTCTTACGCTTACAGATGTTGACAGCGATGTGAAGGGCGATGCATTTGAGTACTTCCTCAGGTCTACGACATCAACGCAGAATGATTTAGGCGAGTATTTCACGCCCCGCCACATCGTGAGGACTATGGTCAGGCTTGTCAATCCGCGCATAGGCGAGAAAGTTTATGACCCGTTCTGCGGAACAGGAGGCTTCTTGATTGAGGCGTTCCGGCATATCTATAACAACATGGCTAGGACGGAGTCAAACCTTGCACTTTTGAGGGGGAGCACAATATACGGCAACGAGATAACCAATACAGCGCGCATCACCAAGATGAACATGATTCTTGCAGGGGACGGGCACAGCAACATTCACATGAAGGACAGCCTCGCAGACCCTGTTGACGGGGAATATGACGTTGTGATTACGAACATGCCGTATTCGCAGACGACAAAGCACGGTGCTCTGTACGAACTTCCGGGCAACAACGGGGACAGCATATGTGTTCAGCACTGCATAAGAGCCGTAAACGCTGCTTCTCCTGATGGGAGGATGGCTATTGTAGTACCTGAGGGATTTCTGTTCCGCAAAGATTTGGCGAGAGTTCGGGAGTATCTTCTGGAGAGATGCGAATTGCGGAGCGTAATTTCTCTGCCTCAAGGAGTGTTTTTGCCGTACACAGGAGTGAAGACCGACATCATTTATGCAGAAAAGGTGAATCAGGGGCATGGAGCATTCAGCGGACGAAAATATTTCTGGTACTTTGATGTGAAGAGCGACGGCTATACGCTGAACAACCAGCGCAGGAAACTTGATGAGCCCGGCGACTTAACAAGATATGAGGAGTACCGCAGACTTGATGACGAGCAGCGAGAGGATATGATTCGGGCAGGGTTTGAGGTGATTCCGTTCGACAGGGTGCGGGAGAATGGATTTGTGCTTGTAGGCAGGATGTACAGGCAGCAAAAGGCTGTACATTCAGGACGCTGTGCCTCAGGAGAATGCAAAGCCTTAGCGGAAATTGCATTATTCAGTCCGTCAAAAGATGAAGTGAGGCATCTTGCCGGTGATACTGCAGTTTCGTTTGTGCCGATGTCTGACATCAACACTTTTAATGCTTCGTTTGAGGCAAGAGAAGAACGTAGGCTCGAAGATGTTATTAAAGGGTATTCTTATTTTAGGGATGGAGATGTTCTTCTAGCCAGAATAACACCTTGCTTTGAGAATGGTAAAGCAGGAGTAGCCCGCAATCTCAAGAACGGAATAGGCTTTGGGTCTGCGCAACTCCTTATTATGCGTGCGAATAGTGAAATTGTTTATCCTGAGTGGATTTTCTATCACATTAATACCCACGAATTTATAGACAGCGGGAAAAATTACATGATAGGTACAGCAGGACAACAGATGCTGACTCTTGACTATGTGAAGCAATACCGCATTCCTGTACCTCCCCTTGAAGTTCAGAGAAGCATTATTGCAGAGCTTGAAGGCTACCAAAATATAATCTCCGGCGCAAAGAAAGTCATAGCATCATATGTCCCCCATCTTCCGCCTTACGAAGGAAGGATTGCAGCATTAGGCTCAACAGAATTGTTCGACATACAATCCGGCGGAACCCCAAGCAGCACGGAGCCTCAGTATTGGAACGGCGGAATCAACTGGATAACGCTCGCTGACCTGCCGCCAGAAGATTACGTTACGGAGATAAAAAGCTCTGAGAGAACAATCACACAAAAAGGCCTGGATAAATCCAGTGCGAAATTATTGCCTGTTGGTGCCGTTTGCGTCTCAACAAGAGCTACGATTGGACGAGTAGGCATTGCCCGCGTACCGTTGGCGACAAATCAGGGCTTCAAGAATGTCATCATCAAGGACACAAGCATTATTATGCCGGAGTTTCTGGCTCTGCTGCTGCGGGCGAAAGCTGATGAGATGAATGATTTAGCTTCAGGAGCAACGTTCAAAGAGGTATCAAAGTCTAATTTTGCAACCATTACTGTAAACATTCCGCCGCTGGAAGAACAGCAAAGGATACTCGCTGAGATCAAACACGAGCAGTCCCTCATAGAGCCGTCAAGACAGCTCATAGAGATTTTCTCCCGCAAGATACAATCACGCATCAATGACCCCTGGGAACAATAACATCATGAATATCACGATGCTCGGAACAGGGAATGCGCTGGTTACGGAATGCTTCAACACCTGCTTCATCCTCAGCAGCGAGGCCGGAAATCTCCTCGTTGATGCAGGAGGCGGGAATGGGCTGCTTCACCAGCTCAAGCACGCAGGCTTCACCCTGCAGGACATTCACAGCGTGTTTATCACCCACCAGCATATAGATCACCTTCTCGGCGTTGTCTGGCTCATACGCATAACAGCACAGCTCATGAACAAGGGAACGTATGACAGCGAGCTTCAAATCTACTCTCATGATGAAGTTATCCCCCTCCTTCATGACCTCTCGCAAAAATTATTGCTTCCGTATCAATCGGCGTTTGTCGGAAAACGCATTCACCTTCACACAGTCAGCGACGCACAGACTCTCCGGCTGATCGGCCAGGAGTTCACGTTCTTCGACATACATTCAGCCCGTACAAAGCAATACGGCTTCAGGATGCTTTACGGCGGAAAGGTGCTGATCTGCTACGGCGATGAACCCTGCCACAGAGAGACGGAACATTACGCGGAAGGTGCGGAGTGGGTTCTTCACGAGGCCTTCTGCCTGTACTCTGAGGCCGAAACCTTTAAGCCCTACGAGAAACATCATTCCACCGTCAAAGATGCCGCTTCACTCGCGCAGAGGCTGGGCGTGAAGAATCTCCTGCTCTACCACACTGAAGACTCAGACCTCGCGCACAGGAAGGAACGTTACACCTCCGAAGCACGGCAATACTTCTGCGGGAATGTATATGTTCCTGATGATTTGGAGAGTCTCGCGCTTTTGTGAGGGTTGATTTTGCGGCCTTTGCGGGTTAATCTTTCACGCGAAATTTTTTCGGAAGTGAGATTAATCCATTATGCTCATCAAAATTTTACTGGTAGTTGTATTTTTCGGGCTGATGCTCGGCATAGGTTTTTACTGCCGCAAGCATTCCACTGACGTTAGCGGCTTCGTTCTCGGCGGGAGGTCTGTCGGGCCGTGGCTCACTGCTTTTGCCTACGGGACAAGCTACTTCTCGGCGGTCGTGTTCGTGGGTTACGCGGGGCAGTTCGGATGGCGTTACGGCATCGCGGCGACGTGGGCAGGACTCGGAAACGCGTTTATCGGTTCGCTGATGGCTTGGGCAGTTCTCGGCCGCCGCACCCGCATAATGAGCCAGTACCTGTCCAGCGCAACAATGCCCGACTTCTTCGGCAAACGTTTCAACAGTGACGCGCTCAAGATTGTTGCATCACTGATATGTTTCGTGTTCCTCATCCCCTACACAGCTTCTCTCTATAACGGTTTGAGCCGACTTTTCGGAATGGCTTTCAGTGTAGATTACTCCGTGTGCGTTGTGTTCATGGCAGTGCTCACGGGAATATACGTCGTAGCTGGCGGTTACATGGCTACGGCAATCAATGACTTCATTCAGGGAATAATAATGCTCGTCGGAATTGTCGCGGTAATCATCGCAGTCCTCGAGAGCAAGGGAGGTTTCACGGCGGCACTTGCCGGAATCGCGAAAATCTCTGACCCCAAAGCAGCGAGCGAGCTTGCGCAGTCGCCGGGAGTCTTCGCGTCATTCTTCGGGCCTGACCCCGTGAACCTGCTGGGCGTTGTTATCCTTACGTCTCTGGGAACTTGGGGACTGCCGCAGATGGTGCAGAAGTTCTACGCCATCAAGAACGAGGGCGACATCAACAAAGGCACGGTGATTTCTACGTTCTTTGCGCTGGTTGTTGCGGGAGGATGCTACTTTCTCGGGGGCTTCGGAAGGCTCTTCACCGAACAGCTTAACCCGACGGCCGCCGGAGTTCCTGCGGGAGGCTATGACTCCGTTATTCCCGTAATGCTCTCAGGACTGCCTGACATTCTGCTGGGTGTCGTCGTGATTCTCGTGCTCTCCGCGTCAATGTCTACCCTGTCTTCTCTGGTCTTGGCCTCGAGCTCAACATTAACCCTTGACCTCCTGAAGGGACACATCATCAAGGACATGGACGAGAAGCGTCAGGTGAAGATTATGCGTGTGCTTATCGTGGTGTTCATCGCAATTTCTGTTGTGCTCGCGCTGATACAGTACCGCTCCAACGTAACCTTCATTGCGCAGTTAATGGGCGTGTCTTGGGGAGCACTGGCGGGGGCATTCCTTGCGCCGTTCATGTATAGCCTCTACTGGAAGGGTGTAACTAAATTATCATGCTGGGTGAACTTCCTGTTCTCGAGCGTCGTGATGGTCGCAAACATTTTCGTGAGGCCGGACTTCCCTCCGCTCCTGCAGTCTCCGATTAATGCGGGCGCGTTCTGTATGCTAGCAGGGTTCTTGATTGTGCCGGTTGTGAGCCTCGTAACTCCCAAGCCCGACAGAAAGTTTGTCGATGATGCGTTCTCCTGCTACACCAAGACCGTAACAGTCAGGCAGTCCAGCGCGTTGGCTGACGACGAATGAGAGTCATAGACATTCACACCCACACGTTCCCTGAGAAAATCGCGGCACGTGCAATTTCTGTGCTTCGAGCCAAGAGCCACACCGTGAACTTCTCCGACGGAACGCTAGAGGGTCTTGCGCGCTCAATGTCTGAAGCCGGGATAACGTGCTCGGTCATTCAGCCTGTGGCAACGAACCCGAAGCAGGTTGTTCACGTGAATGACTCCTCGATTGCCATCAACGAGAGGTTCACGGAGACGGGGATAATGTCATTCGGAGCAATGCACCCTGACTTTGAGGGATATGCTGATGAACTGGCGAGGCTTTCGCGGGCTGGCATTAAGGGCATCAAGCTGCACCCTGTGTATCAGGGCGTGAACATCGACGATGAACGTTACATCAGAATCCTCCGCCGATGCGGTGAACTTGGCCTGATCGTGCTGATGCATGCTGGATGGGATATAGGTTTTCCCGGCGGTGAACAGGCACTCCCTGAGAGGATTGAACGTGCACTGCGTGAGGCAGAAGATGTCCTCGTGATACTCGCTCACATGGGCGGGTGGAAGGCGTGGCGCGAAGCAGAAGAAGTTTTCGCACGTAGCAATGTGTACATTGACACGGCGTTTTCTCTCGGAGAGTTCACACCGAACGGCGGCGGGTATTACTCTTCACGCGATGAATGCCGGATGCTCGGAGCTGAAGAGTTCGTGAAGATGATTCATGCTTTCGGGGCTGAACGCGTGCTGTTCGGGACGGATTCCCCGTGGGCATCGCAAGCTGAAACACTGCGGGCTGTGTCCGAACTGCTGAACGAGGACGAGAAAGCGCAGATACTTTCCGCAAACGCACAAAGACTACTCAACATATAGTTACTGCCTCCCTTGAACAATCAGGGGGGGCTTCATTATAATTACCCCTAGTTTCCCAATATTCACACAACTAAATAATTTGTCATGAAGGAGGACTCTTAATGGCAGGCAAAACATTTCCCCCCGGCTTTCTGTGGGGAGGAGCAACCGCCGCTAATCAGTGCGAGGGTGCCTACACCGAAGGCGGGCGCGGACTATCGAGCGTTGACACCGTACCGGCTGGCTCTGAGCGCATGAAGGTAGCTCGCGGCGAGCGCATCATGCTCGAGTGCGAACCTGGCTTCACGTACCCGGCACATGAGGCTATCGACATGTACCACCACTACAAGGAGGACATAGCTTTATTCGCGGAGATGGGCTTCAAGTGCTACAGGCTCTCCATCGCGTGGACGCGCATTCTCCCGAACGGCGACGATGATACCCCGAACGAGGAAGGCCTAGCGTTCTACGAGGATTTGTTCAGGGAGTGCAGGAAGTACGGCATTGAACCACTCGTAACCATCGACCACTTCGACACACCGATAGCGTTAATCAAGAAATACGGCGGCTGGCGAGACCGCAGAATGATTGATGCGTACCTCAAATACTGCCGGGCAATATTCACGCGCTACAAAGATTTAGTGAAGTACTGGCTGACCTTCAACGAAATCAACATGCTGCTTCACATGTCGTTCATGGGGGCGGGCATCGCGTTTGCTGATGGCGAGGACAAAGAGCTGGTGAAGTATAGGGCAGCGCATCACGAACTTTTAGCCAGTGCGAAGGCCGTAAAGCTGGCTCACGAGATTATGCCCGGCTCAATGGTCGGCTGTATGCTCGCGGCGGGACAGTTCTACCCGTACTCCTGCAATCCTGCTGACGTTTGGGACGCGGCGGAGAAGGACAGGGATAATTACTTCTTCACGGACATTCAGGCGCGGGGCGAATATCCTGTGTGGGCGTTGAAGAGAATGGAACGCGCTGGCATCACAAACATCTTCGAGGACGGAGACGCTGAAGTTTTGCGTGAAGGAACGGTGGACTTCGTGTCGTTCTCGTACTACTGCTCGAGGTGCACTACTGCAGACCCGGAAATTTTCGCGAAACACCAGAGGCCGGGAAATGCGGTGTTCCGTGCTGTGGAGAACCCATACCTGAAGCATACGGAATGGGGATGGCAGATTGACCCGCTGGGACTGAGGATAACCGTCAATGCGCTGTATGACCGTTACCAGAAGCCGCTGTTCGTTGTGGAGAACGGGCTCGGTGCGAACGACACGCCGGAAGCTGACGGGAGCATTCACGACACGTACAGGATAGAGTACCTGAAGGCGCACCTGCTGGCTCTGAGGGACGCGATAACTGAGGACGGGATTCCTGTGATGGGGTTCACTGCGTGGGGGTGCA
This sequence comes from Synergistaceae bacterium, assembly GCA_017450125.1. Classification (NCBI taxonomy): domain Bacteria; kingdom Thermotogati; phylum Synergistota; class Synergistia; order Synergistales; family Synergistaceae; species Synergistaceae bacterium. The sequence continues at coordinate 23,575 of JAFSWZ010000019.1, forward strand.
TTGACCTTGTGAGTGCGTCGAGCGGGGAGATGAAGAAACGTTACGGGATGATTTACGTCGACAAGGACGACGAAGGCAGAGGAACTCTGAAGCGTTCGAGGAAGGACAGCTTCTGGTGGTACAAGGGAGTGATTGCGTCGGACGGTGCAAGCCTTGATTATTGACGAAGTGAGGAGTACTAATGCGACGCAGAGAATTTTTATTGCCCTTGCTGGTGAGCTTGGTATTTTTTTCAGGGTTATTGTCATTGGCAACATACTCGTATGCTACTCAAAGCGAAGCCTTGAAAAAATATGCAGAGCTTGGGAACGCTGAAGCACAATGTTATTTGGGGCTTATGTACGCAGTCGGTGATGGAGTACAGCAAGACTACACAGAAGCTTTCAAGTGGTTTAGTAAGTCTGCAGAACAAGGTCTTGCAGTAGCAGAAGTCAATCTGGGACATATGTACTATTACGGCTATGGCACAGAAGAGGATGATGCTGAAGCCTTCAAATGGTATAGCAGAGCCGCTAAACAGGGACTTGCTGAGGCTCAATGTAAGCTAGGCGATATGTACCGTTGGGGGCGTGGGGTGAGTAAAAGTTACTCAGAGGCTGCTAACTTTTATCGTAAAGCGGCAGAACAAGGCCTTGCAGAAGCTCAGTACGAGTTAGGGTGTATGTATTACTCAGGCTATGTGGATGGAGACTATTTGCAAGGCAACATCAGGGTGGCAATTGAATGGTGGACTAAAGCCGCTGAACAGGGACATGTACAAGCCCAACATCGCCTTTGGTTTAATTACGAATATGACATGAGGGTTCAGAACAAATGGAGAGCCTTCAAGTGGTGTCGCAAATTAGCTGAAAATGGAGATGCTGACGCTCAATACCATTTAGGAGATGTGTACTCTGATGGCGAGATAGTGAGTCAAGACAAATCAGAGGCTATGAGGTGGTATAGCAGAGCCGCGGAAGGATACCATAAAGAAGCCGCTAGGAAAGACCTCCGGGGAAAATTTTTTGCTCCGATAGCACAATACAAATTGGGGAGAATATACGAAAACGGAATCGGAGTCCCGAAAGACCTTAACGAAGCGCGCAAATGGTATGAACAAGCAGCTGCTAATGGGAATGAGGACGCAGAACAAGCCCTCGAACGCCTGAGGTAATCTGCGACAAAACAACTAAAATTTCACAGGAGGTAGCACAATGGACTACAAGGAATTAGCCGAAAAACTCATCGAGCTCGTCGGTGGAAAGTTCAACGTCAAAGGTGTAGTGCACTGCGCAACACGTCTGCGCTTCACCCTCAACGACGACACCAAAGCTAACACTGACGCAATCACCAAGCTGAAGGGCATTCTTCAGGTCGTCAACGCCGGAGGACAGTACCAGATTGTCATCGGCCCGGACGTTCCGCAGGTGTATCAGGAAGTCGTAGCTGCCGGAGGGTTCGAGTCCTCTGCCGCAATCGATGACCCCAACGCCGAGAAAGAGGACAACCGCTCGAAGCTGAGCAAGCTCCTCGAGAGCATCGCAAGCATCTTCCAGCCCATCATCCCCGCAATCACCGGCGCAGGACTCTTGAAAGCCTTGATGGCTCTGTTCGTGTGGCTGGGGTGGCTGAAGTCCGGCACTCAGACCTACACAATCCTTAACGCGATGGCAGACGCAGCTTTCTACTTCATGCCCATACTCTTGGCCGCGTCTTGTGCCAGAAAGTTCAAGTGCAATCAGGGCAACGCATTAGCCCTCGCCGGAGTGCTGGTGTATCCGTCATTCGTGAGCCTACTCGGCGGGAAAGAGGCCGTTACGTTCTTGGGCTTCCTCCCCGTAACCAAAGCTATTTACGCCTCATCAGTCATACCGATAATTCTCGGCGTGTGGTTCATGTCGGTAGTTGAGCACTGGATACAGAAGGTTTCTCCGCGCTCGATAAAGTTCTTCTCCGTTCCTCTCGTCAGCCTCGTCGTCGGAGCAACCGTAACGATTACGCTTCTCGGGCCTTTGGGTTCGTGGGCTTCCGGGCTCATCAACTCGCTGTTCACGTGGATGAACGCCACAATTCCTTGGCTCGTCCCGACAGTCGTAGGCATCTTCTCTCCGCTGCTCGTCATGACTGGCACACATTACGGACTTATCCCCATCGGCACGAACAACCTCGCCACAGTGAAGTGGGACTCCGTCGTCATCGGAATGCTCCCCTCCAACGTTGCGCAGGGTGCGGCTGGTCTTGCAGTTGCAGTGCGCTCGAAGAACCCCGACACGAAGCAGCAGGCTTCATCTGCAGGACTTACTGCCGTTCTCGGAATCACTGAGCCGGTGCTCTACGGTGTCAACATGCGCTTCACGTTCCCGCTTTATGCCGCGATGATCGGCGGAGGGCTCGGAGGCCTGTACATGGGACTGACGCGCGTTGCGAGGTTCGCGGGCGGTTCTCCGGGACTCTTGGTTCTGCCGGGCTACATCCCTCACGCTGAGGCTCTGGCGATGGGCTACACAATGACGAACTTCATGCACGCTGTGATAGGCGGCGTAGTGATTGCGTTCGTCGGTTCGTGGGTGGCGTGCAACATCATGTTCGACATCTGGAAGAAGCAGGGCAAGCTCGCACCCGAAGAACTCGGCCAAGTTCTGCCCGACGTACCTGATGATGCAATCGTCGCTGTGGCTGACGGAAGGTTCATCGGCCCGGACGAGATTAAGGACGAAGCATTTGCGGGACAGTCGATGGGACAGACAATCGCGGTTGACCCTGCCGACGGAATAATAGCCGCACCGGCAAACGGCACGATAGAGATGATTTTCCCGACGGCTCACGCTTTCGGCCTCAGGATGAAGGACGGTACGGGGCTTCTCGTTCACATCGGAATAGACACCGTGAAGCTCAACGGCAAGGGCTTTACCCTCCTCAAGAAGCAGGGCGACACCGTCAAGGCCGGAGAACCTGTTGTGCGCGTTGACCTCGATGCGGTTAAGGGAGCTGGTTACAGTCCGCAGACCATCGTGGTAATCACCGAGCCTGTCCGTGAAGACGAGCTGATGTCGTTCATCGAGTTCGGAGCTTCCGTGAAGAGGGGCGACAGCTTGATGAAGTAATGTAGTGTATAATTTTTCCCTGCTTTTGACGGCAGGGGGCTTGTGCATAAAAGTGCATTTCCCTATCTTTCAAGGAGGTTTATTAGCAATGAGAAGAGTTTTTTACGCGCTGGTTATCGCTGCATTCGTATGCAGTCCGGTCTTCGGGGCTTCTAGTACCGAAATGGCTCGTATGGGTACATTCATCAGCAACTTCACTGAGCTGGGCATGTACGACATCGACATTGACACTATTACGTCGGAAGAGCTTGTGCATTTCGGAGTCTGGCACAACTACATCAACAACCGCAACTCCAGAGTCAAACGCTGCTCAAGGAAAAAATGCCCCTACGGCGAGCTTGTCATCGACAAGAAGTATGTTGCTGAGTCCGTCAGGAAATACTTTGACGTTGTGCTTGAGCACGCCAGCACAGAGGATGAGCATTACGACGGCAAAGTCTACCACTTCGCTGCTGCGGACGGTGTTCCTGATTACGCGGACGTTCAGGAGGTCTCTCGCAACGGAAACATCATCACCATGCGCGGAGAAGTTTATTCTTCAGGTGTCGGCGAAGAGAAGGTAGCATCATTCATAGCCCGTGCGAAGCCCTACAAGTTCAAAGGCAAAAATACGTGGGCAATCCTTTCGCTCAAAACACAGTGGTACAACAGATAGCTGTTAGTCTTAAGGAGGTAATATCATGAAACGTCTACTCGCTGCACTGACACTGATACTTGCTCTGTGCGTCCCCGCACACGCCCTCAGTGATGAGGAGTATATCCGCCTCAAGAGATCCCCAGCTTTTGCTGAGGCTGACCGTTCGCTCGCAAGTGCCTACAACGACGCAAAAGATGCTATGAGTTACTCGGCCTTCGAGGAACTCAGGGAATCACAGCGCGAATGGATAGACTACGGCCGCGATCAGGAAGCCAGCAGACTCATGCGTCAGGACTATTCCCGCGTTGAGGCCTACACCGAAGTTACCCGCCGCAGAACCGCCTATATCCGGCAGCAAATTTCGGAATACTCAGCAAGAACTCCGCGCAACAGGCCAAGCACACCGAGACCTGCCGAACCAAGACGCAACCCGAACAGACCCGATTTTGACATCTTTACCGGGCAATTCAGCAAAGACGACGATGTCTATATGTCCGTCCAGTGGGTCAACAAGTCCTCAAGGCTTATGGGAGTCCGTCTGCGCTGCGGTGATGAAGAATGGTTCGGGAAGGGTCGCCTTCACGAACGGGAACTTACAGCAGAAGCCGGAAGCAAATCCGTAACGCTGTACTTCGTCAATGCGAACGCCATACGTATCGAGACCAACGAGGCATTCAACCGTGCAATGGACTTTAACGCTGAGGGCAGGTATACGCGACTTTATAGCAGGTAATGAACATCGCAATCGTTGACGATGATCTCTCAGACAGCATGAGACTCCGCAGCTTCATCCGCACGTGGTTTGGGGCTGAGGAGTCTCTTGATGTTGTGCCTAATATCACTTCGTACCAGAGCGGCGAGGAAATGCTGATAATCTTCCTCACAACCTCGAAGGAATACGCCTTCGACACGTTTCCGCTTCACCCGTTCGATTACATCATCAAGCCGTGCACGAAAAAGAACGTCAGCAAAGTCCTCGCCGAAGCCGTGAGATTCCTTGATGCTCAAGACCCGAAAATCAGGCTGAGAGTCCCGCACTCAGACTATGCAGTATGACTTTCCGCGAAGCAGCAGAGGAATTGTCCCGGCACAGTGATTTTCTTCTCTGCAACAGAGGAATAATCGTGAACATGTCGCAGATTTACGACATGAAGGACGGAACATTCATCATGAAGAACGGTGCTGTGTACCCCATCAAGGTCAACGGCCGCGCGCAGGTGAAGGCGGCGTTCTCGCAATCATTATCCCCGACGCAGTCTTCATCTTCCTGCCGGTAATCCCGGCTCTCGTTGTCAGCGTAACCTTCCTGTTTCTGGTGTTCTGCCTCTCCGTGAAAGTTTCTCTTGGCCGCAAGCTCTTCTGCTTCTTCAACGCAGTGATGCTCGGTGCGTTCTGTCTGCTCTACTCAATCGCCTTGATGGTCTCTGCTGAAGCGGTGAATCCTCTTTGGGACTCCGCGCGGCTTCTGAGCCTCGATGAGGGGATTATGTCCCTGAGCCTCTCTGTCTTGGCCGGGTGCATATTCTTCTCGGAGCAGTGCTTCTGATAGCGTGGATGACTCCCGTGTGGCCGAAATATTTTCTGGTCGGACGCGTTCAGATGTTTACGCTCATCCTTCTGCCGTTGATTCCGCTGGTGCTGCTTCTGTTCTACTATCTGCTGTGGCGGACGTCGGCGAAGTTTTCGGAGGGCGCGAGGCAGAGGCAGGAGAATACTACCTTCAGCAGTGTGCGGACGCTTCGGAGGCAGGCTACACGGGCTACTGCGGGAACATTGCGGCTGATGCTGTGGCTTCGCACTACACGGCTTACGCTGAGTCGCTGGGAGCAGGCATAGAATGGCACATGAACCTGCCGGCTGAACTCCCGATGAACGAGTCAGAGTACTGCGCTGTTCTCGGCAACTTGGTCGAGAATGCGTTAAAGGCCGTCAAGAATCTTCCTGAAGAACGGCGTAGGGTTAAGGTGATTTCGTCCCTGCTCTCGGATGCGATAATCGGGCTGTCAGTCGAGAATCCTTTCTGCGGAAGCGTTGTGCTCGGGCGGAACGGCCTTCCGCGTTCGGACGGCGAAGAGCACGGAATAGGGTTAATGTCTGTGCAGAACACCGTGAAGCGTCATCTAAGGGAAATCCCGTGAAGAAGTGTGCAGTGTCCTTCACGGGGCTGTTTGAGTTACAGCGCGGAAAACTCTTCCTGCTCCAGAATCTTGATCCCGGCTTCTTTCAGTGCAGCAATTGCCTTAAGGTTGTCGCTGAGCTTGAGTATCATGCAGGTGTTGATTACGTATCTGCCCGTCAGAATCGTGTACGTGTACTCTATATTTACGTCCGCGTCCCTGATAACCCCAAGAACCTTGTTGAGCCCGCCGGGAGTGTTGGGGACTTCTGCCGCAATAACCTCCTGAATCTTCGTGAAGAAGCCTCCGTCTTTCAGTACAGACGAAGCCCACAGGACATTATCCACAATCACCCGCACAACACTGAAATCACTCGTCTCCGTAACAGTCAGTGCCCTGATGCTTATATTGTTATCCGCAAAGACCTTCGCAATCTCGTACAAGCTGCCCGGCTTGTTGTCCATAAACACAGAAATCTGCTTGACGTTCATACATATCACCTCAAATAAATAAGAGACTGCCGCATTACGAGCAGCAGCCTCTGAAATGTTTACGTTTATACGATACTACTGCTACAAGGCAGAAAGCTCCTCCGCCTCCAGAATCTTCACTCCCGCGATGTTCAGCGCGAATGCCGCCTTGTCGTTGTCGCTGACCTTGAAGATCATGTACGCTGTCTGCGATGACTTGTTCCCGAGAATCGCATACATGTACTCAACGTTGATGCCTGTCCCGCTGAGAATCTCCAGCACCTTGTTCAACCCGCCCGGAACGTTGGGCACCTCAACTGCCAGAACGTCGCTCATGCTCGCCACAAACCCGGCATCCTTGAGGGTGTTTGTCGTGCCGAGAACGTCATCAACGATTAATCTCACAATTCCGAAATCGCTCGTCTCAGCAAGGGAGAGTCCTCGCAGGTCTATATTCGCGTCCGCAAGAGCCTTCGTCATCTCGTGAAGGCAGCCCGGCCTGTTCTCCAGAAAAACGGAAATCTGTTTTACGCTCATTGTTCGTTCACCTCACTAAATCTTCCTGTTGTCGATTACGCGTACAGCCTTGCCCTCACTGCGCACTATGGTTTTCGGCGCAACAAGTGTAACCTTCGCCTTCAGGCCGAGCATCGAGCGCAGTCCGTCAACCAGCTCTGCCTGCCTCTTGTTGACCGTACCGAGATTGTCCGTGAACATTTCGGGGGTCATCTCAACCCTGACATCAAGAGTGTCCGTGTTGTTCACCCTGTCAACGATAATCTGATAGTTCGCAGGATAGCCGCTGTTGATGAGGACTGTCTCAATCTGGCTCGGGAAGACGTTTACTCCGCGAATAATCAGCATGTCGTCCGTCCTGCCCTTGAGCTTCGTCATGCGCACGTGAGTACGACCGCAAGGGCATGGCTCATGAGTGAGGGTAGTGATGTCGCGCGTCCTGTACCTGATGAGCGGGAAGGCCTCTTTGTCTAACGTCGTGAACACCAGCTCGCCGAGCGTTCCTTCAGGCTGAGGTTCGCCGGTCTTCGGGTCAATGATTTCGGGGATGAAGAAATCCTCGTTGATGTGCATTCCGTGCTGATCCTCGCACTCGAACGACACGCCGGGCCCGCAAAGTTCCGTGAGGCCGTAAATGTCGTAAGCCTTGATGCCCATCGTTGCCTCTATGTCATGGCGCATTGCCTCGCTCCATGCTTCCGCGCCGAAAATCCCTGCCTTCAGCGGAATATCCTCAGGCTTCATGCCCATTTCCTTCATGCGTTCGCCGATGAAGGCCGCGTAGCTCGGTGTACAGCACAGAATCGTAGCCTGCAGATCCTTGATGAACATTATCTGCCTGTCGGTGTTGCCCGATGATGTAGGAATGGTGAGTGAGCCCAGCTTGTGGCTTCCTCCGTTGAGGCCGGGCCCGCCGGTGAAGAGACCGTAACCGTACGACACCTGCACAACAGAATCCCTGCTCCCGCCTGCCGCGACGATTGCACGGGCGCACATCGTCTCCCAGATGTCGAGGTCATGCATCGTGTAGAAGGCTACGACTCTCTGTCCTGTTGTTCCGCTCGTCGACTGAATACGTACGCAGTCATGAAGGGGCTTCCCCATCAGGCCGTAAGGATACGCTTTGCGGAGGTCGTCCTTCGTCAGGAACGGGAGCTTGTACAGGTCATCCTGCGACTTGATGTCGTCGGGGGTTAAGCCCTTCTCCTGCATCTTTGCGCGGTAATACGGTACGTTTTCCCACACATGCCGAACCTGCCTCAAGAGACGTTCATTCTGCAGGTCGCGGATCTTGTCGCGGGGCATCGTCTCTATTTCAGGCTGAAAATATCTCTGTTCCATTGCTTACATCATCTCCATATAACTTTATGCGTTCTTCCCTAACTCGAAGGCTCGTTTGTTGAGTTCGAGGAATTTCGGTGGAACACATGAATTTATCGCTTCATCCCATGCCTCAGAAGGTATGTCGTCGAAGTAATGCGACAGCCTTCCAAGAAGCACGAGGTTCACGGCTTTGGTGCTTCCTGCCTGTCCGGCGAGCTTCACGCAGTCGAGAGCGTCAATCTTCACGCCGAGAGCCTTAATCTTGCTTAACAGGTCTTCAGGGTAAGTCATTGCGCCGATGAGTACGGGCATCGGGTCAATCTGCTGTGTTGAGGTAACTATCTGGCCGCCCCTCTTGAGGTACTCGAGATTTCGCGCGGCCTCCAGAAGCTCGAAAGACACAATCACATCTGCCTGTCCCTTGTCGATTACGGGAGAATATACTTTGTCGCCGTATCGCACGTAAGTTACGACGCTTCCTCCGCGCTGGCTCATCCCGTGAACTTCCGAGACCTTCACGTCATAGCCCTGCGTGATTAAGAGATGCCCGAGCAGCTTGCTGGCTAACACGCTTCCCTGTCCGCCGACTCCTACTATCATGATGCTGCGCGTCTTCATGTCTACTCACCCTCCTTCAAGAACGCTCCGAACCTGCACATCTGCGTACACACTCCGCACCCCACGCATAATGTTTCGTCAACGCGGGCTTTTCCGTCCTTCATCGAGATTGCGGGGCAGCCTATCTTCATGCAGGACTTGCACCCGACGCATTTTGCGGTGTCGACATGAAGGGGCGGGTTGTGCTTAACGTACTTCAAGAGAGCGCACGGTCTGCGGGAGATTATCACGCTGGATTCACCTGCGGCTAGTTCCTCGCGTAAGGCATCCTCGCATTCCTTGAGGTTGTAGGGGTCAACGACTCTGACGCGATTGAAGCCCATTGCCCTGCACAGTGCCTCGAGGTCGATTTTCCCCGCCGGGTCTCCGTGAATGTTCAGGCCTGTCGTGGGGTTCTGCTGGTGGCCGGTCATTCCGGTGATGGAGTTGTCGAGGATTATCACGACGCTCTTGCTCTGGTTGTAGGCGATGTTTGCGAGGCCGGTCATTCCTGAATGCATGAAGGTTGAATCTCCGATTACGGCTACTGGGGGGTGGGCGGGCGGGTTGCCGTGAACAGAGTGAGCGGCACTGTTTGCCTTGTTGAAGCCGTGAAGCGCGCTCACAGATGCTCCCATGCATAACGTCATCTCCATTGCGGAGAGCGGAGCAACTGCACCAAGCGTGTAGCACCCGATGTCCCCCAGAACCGTACACTTCAGCTTGTTGAGGGTGTAGAAGATTCCGCGATGAGGACAGCCCGCGCACATCATCGGCGGACGAGCTGGCAGAGTTTCCCCGAGCTTCACTCCTTCTCCGTGAGCAAGCCCCAGCTTTTCCGCAATCACGTTGGGGCTCAGTTCTCCGAGAAGTCCGAACAGCGATTTTCCCTCGCAAGTCAGGCCAAGTTCCCGGCAGTAACCCTCTATGAAGCCGTCAAGCTCCTCAACGATTACGAGCCTCTTGACGCTCTGCGCAAAACTCTTCAGCTTCCCGTCGGGCATCGGCCACACCATACCCAGCTTCAGAATCGGGAATGTGTCTCCGCACGCTTCCTTCACGTACTGATAGCAGGTCGAAGATGTGATTATCCCGAGTGATGAATCACTGCCTTCTTCCGTGCGGTTGAGGTCTGATGTCTCCGCGAAAGCCTGAAGCCGTAGCATCCTCTCTTCAACGACAGGATGTCTCTTTATGGCGTTGCCGGGCATCATGACGTACTTCGCGATGTTCTTTGCGTAAGGGTGCTCTGGAGCTTCGGTTCTCTCTCCTGTCTCAACTACTGACTGTGAATGCGCAATACGGGTGCACATCTTCACGATTACCGGCGAGTCATATTCTTCCGAGAGAGCATAAGCACTCTTGAAGAACTCTAACGCTTCCTGCGAGTCCGACGGCTCGAGCATCGGGAGCTTGGCCGCGCGCGCATAATGTCTGCTGTCCTGCTCGTTCTGGCTTGAGTGCATTCCCGCGTCATCGGCGACACAGATAATCATTCCCGCGTTAATCCCAGTGTAAGAGACCGTGAACAGCGGGTCAGCCGCAACGTTCAGGCCGACATGCTTCATCCCGCAGAAGCTGCGTTTTCCCGCGAGGCTCGCACCAAACGCTGCCTCCATCGCTACCTTCTCGTTCGGTGCCCACTCGGAATACACCTCAGCGAACTTCGCGAGCTCTTCTGTGATTTCTGTGCTCGGCGTTCCCGGGTAGCTCGACGCAAAGCAGCATCCCGCTTCCCAAAGTCCTCTGGCGGCGGCGGTGTTGCCCTGCATTAACTGTCTCATAATTTTTCCCCCTTCTGAATTGCTGTGAATTGTAACACCTGCCCTCCTGTACTTATGCGCTCATTAATAATTCATAACTGCATAAACGCTGGAGAACAGGAGATTATATTATTGCGCTGTGTGCCAATGTCAAATGTTCCCGCGTGTATTACAATTAACGGACAAAATCTCAGGAGATAATTGCCATGCAGTTTACACAGAAAAATTTCGGGCTCTTCGGCGAGTTTTACCCGGAGCTTGCTCATTACGGACAGGCCGCCAACAACGCACTTGCTTCTGACAGGAATATATGCCTCCTGAACTTGGGGAGGATAGCTGAAACAATCGTCAAGCATTTGTGCCAGCACAGCAATATTCCCTACAAGCACAGTCATGACCCTGTGCAGGCCTTAGCTAATGCCGGGATAATCGGTGAAGATATACGCCTCAAGATAGATACGCTCCTCGAAGTCAGGGATGATGCCCTGCGTGATGATTATGATTCCGACATGGCATGTATAAGGATGTTCACGACGGCCTACGAGCTGTGCGAATGGTTCGTGTCCCGCAGAAAGTTCGACTTCCTCAACGGGCTTCTTCCCGCCGGAGCATCTTCCTCGCCCCTGTCTGAGGCGGCAGGTCTGGGCTCTGAGGCAGAGGAGAGCCTCTACACGTGGACGCGTTACAGCCTTCTGTGCTTGGGGAACATCGGCGAGTTCCTCTGCGACTTTCTGGGCAAGAAGTACGCGCAAGAGATGGAGGATTATGACCGCCAGAGCTTCAAGCAGGCCGACACCTCAGAGAAAGAAGAAATCCTGAAGCGCAACGGAATAATCGGCGACGAGCAGAAGGACATCCTCTACAAGCTCCGTGATGCAAGGAACAGGGCGGTTCACCAGCGCGAGTCTTCTTCGGAGAGGGCAGAGCAGCTCATTGACGAGGCACTGCAGCTGTGTGCGTGGACGTTCAGGAAGATAGCTGAAGCCGGAGACGCGGTGAAGGGCAAGATAGCCGACGTAACTTCGGAGGGGGAAATAAGCGTAGACATCGGGCCGTTAGCCGGAGTGGTGAACAGCGACGAGAAGCCGGAAAATACCGAGTGCGAGAGCGGGGACGTGTACTCGTTCAGGATTGTGAGCAACCCGAAGGACACAGCAGAGCCGTTATACTTGAGCATGAAGGACGCAGACGCAAAGTCTGAAGGCACGTCCGGCGCGGAAGAAAGCAGGCCGGTGATTGCTGTTTCGGCGGGAGGAAACGCGGACTTTCTGCGTGTGTGCCAGATCGGCAACGAGAACGAGATTATTCGCGCCCTCGAGGGCGGAGCAGACCCTAGCTCGAAGACGATGGACGGCACGACAACCCTTATGCTGGCGGCACAGCACGGCAAGGCACGTGTAATCGACGCACTCATAGGACGCGGAGTTTCGCCGAACGCACGAAACATCAGCAGGCACACTGCTCTGATGTTCGCGGTGCAGAACGACAACATCTACGCGGTCGATGCCCTGCTGAACCACAACGCCAACGTTTTCGCACTGGACTGCGACGGCAAGACTGCGATGGATTACGTTGTGTCGGCGGCACCCTACGGCCGGAAAATCGCCAAGAAGCTGAAGCGCAAAGCCGAGACGCTGTTCCTCGAACTCTGCAAGGGCAACGACGAGAGCAAGATAATCAGTGCGATGAACCACAACGCTAACCCCAACGCCAAGACCTTGAACGCGAAGACGACGGCACTAATGCTCCTAGTGTCTCATCACAGGGCGGAACTCATCGAGATGCTGCTTCGCAGGGGAGCGCGCGTGAACGACAAGGACTCGAAGGGCAAGACTGCGCTGATGTTTGCGGCGGAGAGCAACACGACTGAAGCTGTGAGGACGCTGCTGGATTATGAGGCAGACATTTACGCGGAGGACGGCAAGGGGCATGATGCGCTGTATTACGCGGAGAAGAATCCGAGAACGTGCCACGACGCGGAACTTTTAGCCCTGCTCGGCAAGAAACAGCCCGCCGTTGATGAGCCGGAAGGACCTGTACCAGAAACGCCGGAAGAGCCCGAAGCACTGACGCAGGAGCAGGAGGCGGAAGCCAGCGAGGCACTCAGGATGACACTTCAGCGCGACATCCTCAAAATCTGCAGGGCAGGAAGCCCCGAAGACCTCACACAAGCACTCGAAGCCGGAGTTTCCATCGACGTAACCAGCAAAGAAAACGCGACTCCCTTGATGTTCGCGGCACAGAGCAACACCGCAGAAATCGTCGACATGCTCATCACCGCCGGTGCAGACCTCAACGCTCAGGACAACTCAGGAAGCACAGCACTATTCTACGCGGCATACAGGAACACAGAAGACGTTGTAGAAGCACTGCTCGCGGCGGGAGCTGACAAGACCATCACCAACAACGCGGGGCTTTCGGCACTCGATTACGCACGGAGAAACTACAGGCTCGAGGACACGGAAGCTCTGAGAAAACTTGAAGCATAATTGATTTCTTGACATAAATTCTCGTTTAGGGTAATTTTCACGAGTCCTGCTGGCATTCTGCAGGGCTTTATTCTTAGTGAAAGAGGGAATATTTCTCACAATGCCCATCACTGATTTGCTCGAACGCAACGCAAAACTTTACGGGGATGAAGTCGCTCTCGTCGAGATTAACCCCGAGCAGGAAGAACCCATACGTATTACATGGAAAGAATACGCGCTGATTCAGCCGACATCCTCAAAACCTTACAGGCGCGACATAACTTGGGAAGTCTTTGACGAGAAAGCTAACCGTGTCGCAAATATGCTACTTTCGCGCGGCATCAAGAAGGGGCAGAAGGTAGCAATCCTCCTCATGAACTGCCTCGAATGGCTGCCTATATACTTCGGGATTCTCAAGACCGGCGCAATAGCTGTCCCTCTGAACTTCCGCTATTCCTCAGAAGAGATAGAGTACTGCGTGAACTTGGCCGATGTTGATGTGCTGTTCTTCGGCCCGGAGTTCATCGGCAGGGTTGAAAACACCGTGCTGGCTCTCGGGGACAAGTGCCTGCTGTTCTTCGTCGGGGATAACTGCCCGTCGTTCGCGGAGAGCTACAACAACGCTGTGAACAACTGCTCCTCGAGCGCGCCGAAGATTCTCGTTGAGGACACTGACGAGGCGGCTATATACTTCTCTTCCGGCACAACAGGCTTCCCGAAGGCGATACTCCATAACCACACTGCACTTCTTCAGTCAGCACGGATGGAGGCCAAGCACCACCTTACGACTCATGATGATGTGTTCCTGTGCATTCCTCCGCTCTACCACACAGGCGCAAAAATGCACTGGTTCGGCTCTCTCTACACCGGCAGCCGCGCAGTAATCCTCAAAGGCACATCACCGAAGGCGATTCTTGACGTTGTGTCGTGGGAAGGCTGTACGATTGTGTGGCTGTTAGTTCCGTGGGCACAGGACATACTTACCGCGCTCGACAGAGGAGACATCAAACTTGAGGGGCGGCATCTCTCGCAGTGGCGGTTAATGCACATCGGTGCTCAGCCTGTACCTCCAGCACTCATCAAGCACTGGCTGGACTACTTCCCTGACCACAAGTACGACACGAATTACGGCCTCTCGGAGTCAACCGGGCCGGGCTGTGTTCATCTTGGCCTCGAGAACATTCACAAGGTCGGAGCAATCGGCGTGCCGGGCTACGGCTGGGAGCTGAAGATTGTCGACAACAACGGAAACCCAGTAAAGCAGGGAGAAACCGGCGAACTCTGCGTGAAGGGGCCGGGCGTAATGCTGTGCTACTACCACAATCCCGGCGCGACGCACGAGAGCATTCGGGACGGCTGGCTTTTCACTGGAGATATGGCGATGATGGATTCGGACGGCTTTGTGTGGCTCGTTGACCGCAAGAAGGACGTGGTCATTATGGGCGGAGAGAACATTTACCCCGTGCAGATTGAGAACTTCTTGGCGGGACACCCGAAGGTTCATGATGTTGCTGTTATCGGTCTTCCTGAACCGAGACTCGGCGAAATTCCAGCGGCAATAATTCAGGTGAAGAAGGGCATGAAGTGCACAGCCGAAGAGATAGACAGATTCTGTCTCGGCCTTCCGCGCTACAAGAGGCCGCGCAAAATCATTTTCGCTGATGTTCCGCGCAACCCGACCGGCAAAATCGAGAAGCCGAAGCTCCGCGAAATGTACGCGCACGGAAGCAGCTTTCCTGAGGCCGAATAATGTACGAGCTGATTCACGTTAAGGGGCAGAGCTATTACATACAGAGCCCCGCAAAAATCGGGCTCGTGAAGCTGGAAGGTAATAATGTCTGCCTCATCGACAGCGGGAGCGATAAGGAAGCGGGGAGAAAAGTACGGCAGATTCTCGACGCTAACGGCTGGACTCTGACGGCAATCTACAACACTCACTCGAACGCTGACCACATCGGCGGCAACAAGTACCTTCACGCTCAGACGGGGTGCAGGATTTACGCTCCTGATGCTGAGTGCGCGTTCACGCGTCATCCCGTACTTGAGCCGTCGTTCTTGTACGGTGGCTTCCCGGTGAAGGAACTGCGGCACAAGTTCCTGATGGCTCAGGAGAGTCCCGCCGAGTACCTCACGCCTGAAGTTATGCCCGAAGGATGGGAGGTTATTCCTCTGCCCGGACACTTCTTCAGTATGGCGGGTTTTCGGACTCCTGATAACGTTGTGTATCTTGCGGACTGCCTGTCGAGTGCCGAAACGCTGGCCAAGTACCAGATAACTTTCCTCTATGATGTTGAAGCATACATCTCTACGCTGGAGATGGTGAAGACGATGAAGGCTGATGTGTTCGTGCCCTCACATGCGCCGGTAACAGAGAACATTGCGGAGCTCGCACAGCTCAACATCGACAAGGCTAACGAGGTCGCAGACACGATAGCGGAAATCTGCCGTACTCCTCTGAACTTTGAGGCGGTGCTTCAGAGGCTGTCTGCTGAGCTGAACCTCACGATGACGTTCGAACAATACGCGCTTGTAGGAAGCACGGTGCGTTCTTACCTGTCGTGGATGAAGGAGAGCGGAAGGCTGAGGGCGTATTTTGCGGATAACCTGTTACTGTGGGAGGCAGTGTGAGGAATTTGCTCCCTCTGTGTTAATGGCATCAGGGGGAGAAATTTTTACATTTTACGAGAAAGGAACGTTGACAATGACGGAAAAAATCGTTAAACTGAACCACGAACCCTATCGATTGTCTTCATGAAGGCAGAATCGAACATGTAGACATCTTCAGAGCCTTCGGAATCCTGCTTATGGTTATGGGTCATATAGGATTCGGAGGAGAGTTTGACCACTTCATCCACGCTTTCCACATGCCCATGTTCTTCATCGTGTCGGGAATGTTCTTCGAGCCCTCGTACAAACGTTTCTGCGGCACATCAGCGAATCCCTGTTCTTCCTTCCTGAAACGCAAAGCACAGACACTGCTTATCCCGTATGTATGCTTCGGAAGCCTTCATTATGCTCTGTGGGCTCTAAGGCACTGGCGAACCGTAAACTATCTTTCTCCGCTGCTGCACTTGATGTCCGTCAACACTTACGCACTGCCTTATGCGGGCGCGCTCTGGTTTCTGACCGCCTTATTCCTCACCGAAGCCGCGTACTGCATAATCTTCCGCTGTGTGCGAAGTGAATACATCAGGCACGCAGTCATCATCCTTCTTACTCTGGCAGGACATGCCGCGTATTACTTCTGCCCCGTAACTCTGCCTTTTGCCGGAGGAGCTGCCCTAGTCGGTCTCGGACTGTACCACATCGGGGCAATGCTCAGGCAGCACAGCAGACTTTTCACGCTGTCTCTGGGAAAAACGCTGGCACTGGGAACAGTTACAGGAGCATTAATTTTCCTCAACGGTTACGTGAACGTGAGGATAGGCGTTTACGGATTTGTTCCGCTGTTCTACGTCAATGTTCTGCTGTCGTGCATTGTCGGGATGAGCCTAGCTGAGATACTGCACAGAACTTTTCAGGGCACATTGATTGACGGCTGCCTTCAGAGCGTAGGGAAAAACTCCATCGTGTACTTGTGCCTGAATCAGATCGTTATTCTTGCGGCGTTCAAGCTCTCAGGAAGAGTATTCGGGAATGCTGAGGCTCACGGAAAGCTGATGCTTCTGGCTGAACATTGCGGAGTGCTGGCTGTCTCGATGGTTGCGCTGATGTTCATCAGTGTGATTTTCTCGCGCACTGCGCTGAAGGCGGCTCTCGGCAAATCATCAAGCCCGCGCTGTCTCAAGTTTGCGGTGTGTTCTGCGCTTGCGGTGCTGCTTCTCACATCTGCAGGAGTGAACTTCGCGGGGCATTATCGGTTGAAGGCTTCATATGCGGATGTACACCTGCCGGACTGGAGCAGGATTGACACCTCACCTCTGCAGGATAAAGGTACGCTCAGAGAAATTATCGCGCTCAGCACCAAGTACCTTCTTGTTACGCGGTGGAACGAGCCGCACTGGTATGCATTCTCGCAGAACAGCAACACGAGTGCTCCGCTCGGACTGTCAGCCGCCGCAAGAAGAAATGTTTTGCGGAGCGCAGAGTCCTTCAGGAACTGGCGGGACAACGACTATCTCTATGTTGCCAACACTCTTGAAGAATGCCCGGACGTAGTGCCCGGAGAAAGTGCCTTGAGGGGTTGGGCACACACATGCTTTATCCTGTCCTCAGTGCTCAGATTCAACATTTACGAGGAAGGGATTACGGGAATCCCGAAAGATGACGCTGTGAAGATGGTCTGCAAGCTGACCGCCACTCTCGCACGTAATCACTGCTCTAACTCTCACGGCGGCTGGGGCAGACTCTGGCAGAGCGCGCTGTGGGCAGAGAACATAGCTTTTGCGGGCTGGCTTATGTGGAATGACCTCTCGGAGCAGGACCGAGCTTTCGTCTTGAACATGCTGGTTTACGAGGCAGACAGGTTTATAGGCTATGAAGTTCCGTATTACAGAGACAGTGAAGGCCGCGTGATTTCCCCTGACGACACAAAAGCCGAAGAGAACGCGTGGAACTCGCGGATACTGGCATTAGCTGCGTGTATGCTGCCGGAGCACGAGCACTGCAGGCTGTGGGAGGCGAAACTTGCTGAGCTCCTGCTGTCCTCGACCGCCGTCCCTGAAGATACGTCATCAGAAAGAAGCATTGACGGCGTGAAAGTCGGGGATGTCCTGCACGGCTCTAACATAAATTCAGACGGTACTGTAATGAATCACGGGCTGTACCACATAGACTACATGACCACTACGATAGAGGGCATGACCGGCACAGCGATAATTTACGCGCTCGCAGGCCGTAAAGTCCCGGAGTCCGCATTCTTCAACCATGACATTATTTATTCTGCGCTGGTCAATCTCGACTTGGGCACATATGACAGCAGCAAAGCTGGACATCATTTTTACGGCAGGACAGAGGACGGGATGCCCGCACCTGAACTTGACATGCCCGGCGTTAATGACTGGGGCGGAAAGTGGTTCACGAGCTGTTACCTGGCTGATACTGAGGCAGAAATTTTCGGGCTGGACAAAGACTGTCCCGAAGGCCTGAAGGCTTCAGACTGGGCAGATGTTCACCTCAAAGAAGTAATGCTTATGGTCAGCAGAAACACGACGGGTAAGATTTTCGGTGAAGGCGAAAATTACTTTGTTTCCGGCGAGACATACGCAATGCAGAACCTGTGCAAGGCGTATCTTCTGCGGGTATATAATCGTCAGCGCAAGGAGGACTGATAAATTTATGTACCCTACTCTGTTCACCATCGGCAGCGTCCGCATCGACACATACAGCGTAGTGTGGTTCATCGCCCTTAGCCTCGCGATACTCTGGAGCATCCGCAGGCTCGAACTCTACCGCCTCGACGAGGACGACTCCCGCAGGGTCATGGCTGTGTCGTTCCTGTTCATGCTTCTCGGCGCAAGGTCATACGAATATATAGCGCACTGGAAGACCTACCTCGAGCACCCTTCGTACTTCCTTGACCTCAACAGAGGAGGGCTTCACGAGTTCGGAGCAGTCGCCGGAGCGTTCGTGTCCGCGTGGGTGATGTGCCTGCTCTCGCGCGGAAAAATCTCCTTCCTTAAGCTTTGTGATGTAGCTGTAATCCCCGCGTTCCTCGCTATTGCCGTTGGACGCTGGGGCTGCTTCCTCAACGGCTGCTGTCTCGGACGCGTTACGGACTTCTTCGGGGCTGTGCATTTCCCGAGAGACAGGGCAGGAGTCTTCCGCCACCCCGTGCAGGTGTACTACTCTGTCATTTCCGCCGCAATAATCGTCGTTCTGCTTCTCGTAGAACGCAGGCTCATGAAGAAGGAACGCTACTACTCCGTGATTGCGCCTCTGGGAATGCTCCTCTACTCCCTCATGAGGATAGCCGTAACCTTCGTGCGCGACCCTCAGCCTCTCTCGTGGCTCGTGAAATATTCGTGGACGTACAGATGGATAGTTACACTGCTTCCGCTGATATGCTTATGGCTCGCGTATAGTTTACTTAGGTTAAACGCAGAAAATTCACATAAGCCAAACAAGCCATGAAATAATCACATTTGCCCGCTAAAATTCTTCCCTGAAAAATTTTGATGGAGGTAATCACATTTTGAGAAGCAGAAAGTTTTTAGCGTTATCTCTTGCGCTTGCACTGATACTCTCGCTTTATGGGAGTGCATGGGCGGCGTTCCCAAAGCAGAACAACCCCATAGTTCCCATCGTGAAGACTGCATCTGTCGCGGTCGTGAACATCGACGTTGAGAAGACAGCAAAACGTTCGGTGTCGCCTTTCCCGTTCGACGATGATCCGTTCTTCAAGAGATTCTTTGGGGATGCGTTCAAGGATTTCACGCGTTCAGTCCCCATGAAGGGCAGAGGCTCGGGCTTCATCGTAACGAAGGACGGCCAGATACTCACAAACAACCACGTAGTTGACGGCGTGGACAAGATAACGGTGTCGCTCCAGCTTGTTGACGGCAGCAAGAAGACTTACCCCGCAAAAATCGTGGGCAGTGATCCGACGTATGACCTCGCAGTCATCAAGATTGAGCCGGACGGAGACCTTCCCGTTCTCGAGCTCGGGGACTCCGACGCAACGGAAGTCGGTGAATACGTCGTCGCTATCGGCAACCCTTACGGCTTTGAGCACTCAATAACTGTGGGAGTGATTTCGGCCAAGAACAGGAGCATTCACGCGCAGGACGTGAACTTCGACGACTTCATCCAGACCGACGCGGCAATCAACCCCGGCAACTCCGGCGGTCCGTTAATCGACATGGACGGAAAAGTCATCGGCATCAACACTGCGATTATCCCCTACGCTCAGGGCTTGGGCTTCGCTGTTCCCGTCAACAAGGCGAAGGAGATCATGGGCGACCTCGTGTCGTACGGCAGGGCACGCCGCGGCTGGCTCGGAGTCAGCGTGAGGGACATCACCCCGCAGATGGCACGGGCTTACGGCGTTAAGGGCACGAACGGCGCAATGATTAACGACGTGTTCAAGGACGACCCTGCGGACAAGGCGGGCATAAAGCGCGGAGACGTTGTTGTGAAGCTGAACGGCGATGACATCAAGGACGCAAGTGCGTTTGTGCAGAAGATCAGGACAATCGCTCCCGGCTCGACGGCGAAACTGCAGATTGTGCGCAAGGGCAGGACAATGGACTTCAGCGTGAAGCTAGGTGAACGCCCCGCCACTGCGGACGGCAGGCCTGAGCCCGGCGGCGACATAAAAGCCCCCGAGACTTCCGGCAGCGAGGCACTCAAGGACTTCGGGATTGACCGCGTTGTGCCGGTGAATGAAGCACTCCGCAGGCAGTACAAGATTGATGCAGGCAGTGAAGGCCTCGTCATCGTTGAGGTGGACAAGGACTCGCCAGCGTACTACGAGGAAGGCGTACGTGAGGGCGACCTCATCGTCGAGCTCAACGGCCATGAAGTCAGAACGTCAGAAGACCTCGTGAAGGCAGTCGGCAGTGATGATTCTGTTGTGCTCATGATTGAACGTGAAGGGTCAACGTATTTCCTGCAGGTCGACAGAACTAAGAAGTAACAGCGTTGAAGAATGAAGCGGGACTCTCACAACCGAGAATCCCGCTTTTGTTATGCCTCGATTCCGTGAGGACGCTTGCCTGTCCCGAACTCGTAACAGCTCCTGAACACGCCTTCAACCATGTCCCTCACGTCCTCCGAAGTGTAGAACGCAGTGTGCGGACTCAGAATCACGTTCGGGAATGAACGCAGTATCGCCAGCTTGGGATTAATCATGACTTCGCCCATACGGTTATAGTAGTACAGTCCGTTCTCGTACTCCAGAACGTCAAGTGCCGCCCCTCCGAGTTTGCCGGACTCTATCCCCTTAATAAGAGCCCCAGAGTCTACGAGCTTTCCGCGCGCTGTGTTGATGATGTGAACTCCGTCCTTCATCATGGCGATGCTCTCGCGGCAGATTATGTGGTAGTTGTCTTCGTTGGCGTTCATGTGGAGGGTAATGATGTCCGACTCGCGGAACAATGTCTCACGGTCAACGTACTGTGCGAACTTCTTGGCCGTGTCGTTCTCGTGAACGTCATACGCCAGAAGCCTGCACCCGAACCCCGACAAGTGCTGAAGGACAGTCGTGCCGATTCGTCCCGTGCCCATTACGCCGACAGTGCACGCGGTGAAGTCCCGGCCCAGCTTGTTCTTCAGCGAGTAGTCCTGAAGCTCCGCCCTCTTCAGCGTGTGCGCGAATCTCCTTATGCTCGCCAGCATCAACAGTATCGCGTAGTCCGCAACTCCCGTCGGCGTGTAGCTCACGGTGTCGACGTTCATTCCGAGCTCACGCGCCGCCTTCAGGTCGATGTGGTCATAGCCTATCGAGCGCGTAAGAACGTACTTCACTCCGACATCACGGAAAGCGCGAAGCACCTTCTCTGACATGTCGCAGGGTGTACAGCTCATCCCGTCGCATCCGGCCGCAAGAGAAATGTTGTTCTCGTTCGGGTATTCGGGCGTGTAGATGAAGTCTATTCCGTACTTGGCCTGCATCTCAGGGCAGAAGTCCAGCTCGTCGTCCCTGAGCGCGTAAAAGCATATCTTCATTTCCAGTAATCCAGCTTCTCTGGGTCAAGCCCAATATCCGCCGCATGGAACACAGGATTCTTCCCCGCGCGCCTCTGCTTCTCATAGTCAGCGAGTGCCTTCATCGCAATTCCCCCCGCAACAACAATCACGGGAATATTGATGAGCGTCATGAATGCCATCGTTATGTCAGCAACTGCCCACGCAGTCGACATCGGCAGTACTGCTCCGAACAGAATCACCAGCGCGCAGATTACCCTGAAGAACGACATGAATTTTTCGCCGGGCATCTTCTTGCCGTTGATGTAGGCTAAAGCATTGTCGACGTAGAAGAGATTTCCCAGCAGTGTCGTGAACGCGAACAGAACCATTATCGCCGTTACGAACACAGGCCCGAACTCACCGAATACCGCACTCATTGAGGCCTGCACGTACTGAGCTCCTGCAGCTTCCTTCGTTGCGGGAACGCCGGACATCAGGCACATGAAGGCTGTTGCGGAACAGATTAGTATCGTGTCGATGTACACCGAGAGCATCTGAATGAGCCCCTGCTTCACGGGGTGAGAAGTCTGCGCGGCGGCGGCGGCGTTGGGTGCTGAACCTACACCGGCTTCATTCGAGTACAGCCCGCGCTTGATGCCGTACATCAAGCATGAACCTGCTATGCCGCTCCCGATTGCCTTGAAGTTGAACGCGTCCTCAAAGATTACCTTCAGGACGGCAGGCAGAGCCTCAACGTGCATGAAGATTATCGCTATCGACGTGAGGACGTACACCACTCCCATGAACGGCACGATTACGCCGCTGACATCGGCTATCCTCTTCGCCCCGCCGAACAAGCACCAGCCGACGGCAAGCGCGATCACGAAGCCGATGATTAACGGCGTGGTCTCAGGGTTGTAGAAGCTGTAGACAGAGAACGTTGACTGCAGGTTGTACGACGCAAGAGCGTTGAACCCGAAGGCATACGTCGCAATGAGGAACACGGAGAACAGTACAGCGACGAACCTGCTGTGAATCAACGCCTCGATGTAGTACGCCGGGCCTCCGTAGCTGTGGCCGGTCTTCTCGTCCTTGTGCTTGTAGATCTGCGCTAAGGTGCTCTCGATGAGTGCGCTAGCTCCTCCGAGTATCGCCAGCACCCACATCCAGAACACCGCTCCCGGCCCTCCCAGACATATTGCCGTCGAGACACCGATAATGTTGCCCGTCCCGACACGCGAGGCCGTCGAGACCATCAGCGCACCGAACGACGAGATAGCGTTTGTGTCGGACGGACGCTCGCCCGTGATTCTGACACTCTCGAAGCACAGCCGTATCTGCGCGAACTTTGTGCGGAAGGAGAAATACACTCCCGCAACGGTCAGCACGACAACAAGTACCGGGTAGTAGAGGAAGCTGTCAAGTTGGTCGAGGAAATTGATAAGTTCCTGCATAAAGCAAAACCTCCCTGTAAGATTAGTGAAATGCGGTAATTGTGATATTATACGCGGAATTATTCTTTACAGGAGGAAAATTATTATGTCAACTATAGCTGTGGTAGGTTCGCTGAATATCGATCTGATTATGAGAGCTCCGCGCTGTCCCGGCAAGAGCGAGACAGTTATAGGCGGGCCATTCGGGATAACAGGAGGCGGCAAGGGCTCGAATCAGGCTCTGGCAGTCTCCCGCCTGAACGCAAAATCTTACATGATAGGCTGTGTAGGGAATGACGATTTCGGAAAACGACTCCGCAACGTCCTCACAGAAAACAACGTGGACTGTACACACCTTCATACCAGAAGCCAGGCTTCAACAGGCACGGCAGTCATAACAGTAACGGATGACGGCGAAAGTGCAATAGTTATCTCTCAGGGAGCAAATGCATTTCTCACAGAAAGCGACATTCTCGAGGCAAAACAGGTCTTCACGTCGAGCGACGCGGCACTGTTCCAGATGGAGAGCCCGGCAGAGACAGTTACAGCAGGCCTGAAGATGGCACGGCGGTACGGATGCCGAACGTTCCTCTCAGCTGAACCTCCGTTCTCCCTCCCGTCAGAAGCATGGCAGGACATCGAGTGCATGATTCTCAATGAACGTGCACTCAGTTTTTATGCCGATACTACATCCAGAGGATCGATCAGCGACATGGCGCGGGACATCCTCAATCGCGGAGTACGCGAGCTCGTCGTAACGAGAAGTGCGCGCGGAGGAATGGTCTTCACGAAGACAGGGGACAATTTCGCGTTCGACGCGTTCAACATCCGTTCTGTCGACAACACAGGTGCGAGGGATGCGTTCTGCGCCGGACTGTGCGTCGGCCTCAGCGAAGGAATGCCCATGCGCCGGGCAGCAAGGTTCGGTGCGGCGTGCGGTGCTCTGGCGTGTACAAAGATAGGTGCGCATCCGTCCCTCCCGTGGCGGCATCAGGTAGGTGCTCTTCTGGGAGAAGCAGGCGATGATGAATATGAGCTCTAAAATTTGCCAACATAGGGGGTAATATTTTTGGAAGATTATACTTACTTGCTGAGCCTTTGCGTGATCATAATGTCCACAAAAATCTTCAGCATACTGTCGCGCAGGGCACAGCTCCCGCAAGTCGTAGGGGCATTGATGGCCGGATTGTTCTTCGGCCCGGCGATTCTCGGTGCAATAACCAAGCATTTCTTTGGTGCTGCGTTCTGCCTTCAGCCTTCGCCCTTGCTCTCCAGGATGGCGGAGCTAGGAGTCATCGTTATCATGTTCACCGCCGGAATGGAGACCAACGTCGACGAGCTCAAGGCATCGGGCAAGGTCGGATTCCTCGTGGCACTGCTGGGAGTTCTCGCGCCTCTGGGACTTGGTGCGGGCTTGATGTTCTTCTTCGACGACAATGCCACGTTCGCGTCAGCAATATTCGTCGGAGCAGTCCTCACGGCAACGTCAGTGTCAATCACCGTCGAAGCCCTGAAGGAGCTCGGCAAGATGTCAACGAAGGTCGGCAACACGATTCTTGCTGCGGCACTGATAGACGATATTCTGGGCTTAATCTGCCTCACGGTTATCACAGGAATTGCCGGCGGAGACGTGAACATCTGGCTCGTGCTTGTGAAGATTCTCGGGTTCTTCCTGTTCGTGGGGATTGCCGGGCTGGCGTACTACAACTGGATGGTGTGGTCGGACAGAGTGCAGGAGGAGCGCAACCTCCGGCGTTATCCTGTTATGGGTTTCGCGTTCTGCCTGTTCATGGCGTGGGCGGCGGAAGTCGTCTTCGGCGTTGCGGACATCATCGGTGCTTTCGCGGCCGGAATGATTATCGCGATGTCGCCTAAAGGCCAGTACGTTGCGAGCAAGTTCGACACGATAGCGTACCTGCTGCTGACACCGATATTCTTCGCGAACATCGGCCTTGAAGTTACTCTGCCGGAGTTCTCGTACGACCTGATGACGTTCACGGCGGCACTCCTGATTGTGAGCATAATCTCCAAGCTATGGGGCTGCGGGCTCGGAGCGTTGATGTGCGGGTTCAGCAAGAGGCAGAGCTACCAGATAGGGCTGGGAATGGTCTGCAGGGGAGAGGTTGCGCTTATCGTTGCGGGCAAGGGAATGGCGATGAACCTCATCAGTGAGGATTATCTCGGCCCGATAGTTATCATGATAATCGTGTGTACGATAATCACGCCCATCTTCCTGAAGGATGCCTTCAAGGGTGCTGACGAGGCAGGAAGCACGGTGTTCGAGGATAACTTCATGGTGAACGAGCAGGCCGACGAGATAGCGGAAGATATGTTCCACCGAAGGAGTCTTCTGGCACAGCAGACGTACGGCGGCGAATAACAACAATCCCTCCCTCAGCGTTTGGGGGAGGGAATTTTTCTGCCCGCTTACTTAATCACCTTCAAGGCCTTCCTGTCTATCGTCAGTGCAACGAACACTAGGAACACAATCCCCTTGATGAGCTGCTGCGTCGCCGACTCAAGCCCCAGCATAACGAGCCCGTTGTTCAGCACCGTGTACATTAACGTTCCTACGATAATGTTCGAGAAACGCACCTTCGCACCGCCCGTAATCGGCAGTCCTCCGAGAACAAGCGAGATTAATATCTGTGTCTCAAGCTGGTTGCCCGCAGTCGCCGTGATCGAACCTACCTTGATGACGTTCACGAACGCCGCTAGCCCCGTCAGTGCCCCCGCCGCAACGAACACCCAGAACTTCACCCTGTCCGTCCGAACGCCCGAGAACCTTGCCGCAGTCTCGCCGCTCCCGACAGCCTTAACGTCCGCGCCGATACGCGTGAACCTGAACAAGAACCACGCAACTACAAGCACCGCAACCGTTACGCCTATCTTGAGGTTGTCGCTGTCGAGAGCCTTGATGGCCGCGCTCGCAGGTATGGCCGTCTCAGTCGTCATGTACGCGCATACTCCCCTGAACAGGTACATTGTGCAGATCGTTACGATGAAGCTCTGGAGCTTGAACTTCACGTGAAAGAAACCGTTGACCGCCCCGATTAATGCGCCTGTGAGAATCCCTCCGGCTATCGCTAACGGTATGCTGTAGAACGACAGCTCAGAGATTACGATTGAAGCAACACCGAGCGTAGAACCCTCCGTGAAGTCGATTGAACCCAGCGTCATCACGAAGAACACTCCCGTAGCAACTATCATCGGGTAATACACCTGCGACATCAGAAGCCGCAACCTTCTCGGCTGCATTATCCTGCCTTCCGTGAGCCAGTACATTACTCCCAGAATCACCACAAGCCCGATGAACGGCAGCAACCCTTTGAACGTGTCGCTAGCCAATAACGCAGAGAGTCCCGAAGGCTCATCATTGTTTTTCCGTGCCATTGTTCCCGCCTCCTACACCATTTTTGCGATGAGGTCTTCCTCGCTCAGGCTCTCTGACCTCATGAACTCTCCGTTGATACGTCCGTCCTTCATGATAAGTATCCTGTCAGACATTCCCAGCAGTTCGGGTATCTCTTCGGAAATCATGATGATGGATTTTCCCTGCGCACGCAATTCCGACATCAGCGCGTATATCGCCTGCTTCACCTTCACGTCAATTCCCCTCGTCGGAGAGTCCAGCACGAGAATGTCACTGCCCTTGCCTATCCAGCGCGCTAGGACTACCTTCTGTTTGTTGCCGCCCGACAGGTCAGAGACGAACTGATTTATTCCCTGCATCTTCGTCTGCATCTGCTCGGCGTATTTCTGCGCAAAACGGCTCAGCTTTCCGCCCCAGAGTATGTGCTTCTCCGCGAGGTCATCAATCGACGGAAGAACAATGTTGTTCCTGATGCTCTCGGCCAAGATGACGGACTCGTTGTCCCTGTCCTTGCTGGCGTAGGCTATCGAGTGCTTTATGGCTGTAGGAATATCGTTGATGGCTGTACCGTCCGCGAGGGTTACCGTGCCTGTCCTGTCCCACGACGCGCCGAAGACCGCTTTACCCGCTTCATGCATTCCGCATTCACTCAGGCCGCCGAAACCGAGAATCTCTCCCCTGTGGAGCTCGAACGAGATGTCCTCGAGCTGGCCGGGTACAGAGACGTTCTTCACGCTCAGCACAACATCGCTGCTTATCTCTGTGCCGTAGTCCGTCCTGTAGTACGCTGTGCCGATGTCCCTGCCGACCATCAGCTTCCGTAAGCCGTCCTCGTCGATGTCCTTAGCGTTCACCGTGTCGATGTATTCGCCGTCCCGCAGGACTGTGATTGTGTCGCTGTGCGAGAGGATTTCGGCCAAGTCGTGAGAAATGAATATCACGCTCCGTCCGTCCGCCCTCACTGCGTCCATAATCTTATACAGCTCGAGCCTGCCGTTCTGTGAAAGCGCGGTTGTCGTCTCGTCAACGATTAGGATTTTGGGCTTCATGTAGGTTGCCTTCACAATCTCGACGAGCTTTCTGTCCTCGAAGTTGTAGCTGTCTATCATTGCACCAGCACGAATCTTCCCGAAGCCGTAATCATCAAGCAGCTTCTGTGCCTCCCGAATCATCGCGCGCGTGTCCTTGATGCCCCAGTGCATGAAGGGTTCTTCGTGCCCCAGAAAGATATTCTCCGCGACGCTCAAGCCCGACAGCGTGCCCATCTCCTGAACTATGATCGAGACTCCCGCGTCGTTTGCCTCTACCTGATTGCGTACGCTCAGTGCCTTGCCGTCAAGGGTGAACGTCCCTCCGCCAATGGTGTAAATCCCGCAAAGCATCTGGCAGAACGTCGACTTCCCCGAACCGTTCTCCCCGATGAGCGCGCGTATCTCTCCTGCCTCGATGTTCAGGCTAACGTCGTTGACCGCGTGGGTAATCCCAAACCGTTTGTCTATGTGTTCAGCCTTAAGCAGTGTGCTCATTCTTCACGCCTCCTTACTTCACGACAGAGCCGCGTTTTCCGCGTGCCGTCAGGGTTACGATGAGGAGCAGTGCCGCGCCGGTAACAACGTTCTGAATCGTCGTCGGTGCACCCAGAGCAACAAAGCCGTTGAAGATTATCGCAATGATGAACTCGCCGATCACTATCGCGCTTATCGGAGTTCCGTACTTCCTGAAGGCAACCCCGAAGAACGTTCCCATTAGGGGCTGGAAGTTGCGGCTCATTGTGCTCATGCCGGTAAGGGCGGTCATTGTTGTGCCGTAAGAGACGGTGAGGATTGCCATTACCCCGACGAAGAAATGAAGCAGCGCAAAGCCGATGAGCTTATACTTCTTCACGTCTATTCCCATGTTCTTGGCCGTGAACTCGTTGCTCCCGATTGCGTTGCAGTATGTGCCTATGCGGGTATAGTTGAGGATGAACCACATCAGCGCGAACGCCATGAAGGCTAGAATGATGTTGCCCGGAGCTCCCGAGAAGAAGCGCAGGCTCGGGTCTAGGGTCTGCTTCACTCCTCCCGCCGCGAACACGGCCAAGCTCTCGAACACCAGCATTAACCCTACGGTAACGATCATTGAGGGAACGTTAAGCTGATTGTAGAGGAAGCCGATTAGTATTCCGATTAACGTACCGCAGCCCAAGCATCCGACGATGAAGCCGAGATAGCCGAAGTTCTTTGAGAGCAGAACGCCGACAATTGACGAGAGGACGATATTAGCACCGACAGCGAAGTCGAACAGTCCCATAACTACGATGAAGTACAGTCCGCACCCTCCGACGGAGTAGATGATTGACGACTGGAAGTACGAGTACATGTTTGCCGGGCTTCCGAAGTTCCCGGGCGTGAGGAACTTGAAGACTGAGTAGAAGAACAGCACCATCACTCCCAGAATCATGAAGCCGAAAAATTTACTGTTCCTGAAGTTCTGCATAAACCTTTCACATCCTTTAGTGTGCACAAAAAATGAGGCCGGTAAATCACAGCTCCGACCTCACGAACATAACAGCTCTTACTTCGAATGACGCTCTACAACGTCTTCAACGGACAGCTTCGCGCAAGCCGCCGCAAGGTCATCATAGCCCAGCTCAGCGAGTGCCTTAATCTCATCAGCTGTATAGGGCAGGGCATCTCCCGTGAAGTACTGCGCATATTTCGCGTAATCCTCCGGGCTCGCAACGTACATATACGGGAACACCATATCATAGAACCCGTCAGTCTTGGCCTCGAATTTGCCTCTTACCGCGTTATAGACCATCAGGAACGCGAAGAACGGATCTGCGTAGTGCCCGCCGGACTCTGCCGCCATTGCACCGCTCTTCAGCTTCGCGTCAAGGTCAGGCAGGAAGTCTGTAGACACAACCGCTATCTTTCCTGTAAGTCCTTTGGCCTCGATTGCCGCGATTGCTCCCAGCAACGTATCTCCGCCGCCGCCAGCAACTATCAGCGCGTCGATGTCAGGGTTCGCGTCGATGATTGCTTCTGCGGTCGCGCGTCCTGTGTCGGTTGTCGTGCGTCCGTACTGCGGGTCAAGGAGAACTACCTTGTCATCAGGATGCTCTGCGTTCCACGCCTCAACGCCAGCCTTGTAGCCAGCCCAGCGTCCCAAGAACGTTGCGTCGCCAGGCTCCCAGCCTTCGAGGCCGATCTTGCGGCATCCCTTCTGTCCTGCGAGGATAAGCACGAGGTTCTTGCCGTTGTCAAACTCCGACTCGTGGACTGCTCCGACGTAGTACTTTGACGCGGAAGCCTGTGCGTATTCGTCGGGGTTTGCGTCCTTGTCGATTACGCGGAAGAACTGCGCCACGTAGACTTCATTCTCGTCGCAAGTCTTGATGACGCTTCCCATCTCTGCGCTGGCACTGTTGCAGATGATTATTCCGTCGCATCCCGCAAGGGCGAGGGTCTCTGCGCTCGAGGTTACCTGCTCGGAGATGTGAGCCTGGTCAACCCACTGCGTCTCAACACCGAGTGCTTTTGCTGCAGCGTCAATGATTCTCTTGCACTCGCTGCCGAGCGTGTCAGTGCTGCTCCAGATGGAGATTCCGATTTTGATCGGGGCGGCAAAAACTGCGGGGGCAGTACCGAAGATGAACGATACAGCCATAAGAATAGCAACAAGTCTTCTCTTCATGAGAATACCTCCGTGAATAAATTGTAATTGTTTGGGCGCAGATATTATACTCTCTAACACGTAATCCCGCGTTGACAAAATCACTGCAAAACGTTATTTTTATGCTATTCCAAATTTCCGAACAATTTACATTATCCTATGCTCATTTGAGAAACGGGAGGGGTTACTATTGGGCATTATTGAGAAGATGCGCCTTGACGGCAAAAAAGGCTTCGTTACAGGCGCGGCCAGAGGTATCGGCAAGTGTACGGCTACGGCATTCGCGGAGGCTGGCGCGGATGTTGCCATTGTCGACTTGGACATAGCTGAAGCCGAGAAGACAGCTCAGGAGATCGCACAGGCTACGGGACGCAAAGTCATCGCCATCAAGTGCGATGTAACCAATGAAGCCGATGTTCAGGCAATGGTTGATAAGGTAGTTGCTGAGCTCGGAGGACTGGACTTCTGCCACGCAAACGCGGGAATCTGCATCAATGCTGCCGCTGACGAGATGACCTACGCCCAGTGGAAGAAGAACATTGATGTGAACCTCAACAGCGTGTTCCTGACCGACACAATCGCCGGAAAGTACATGCTCGCTCACGGAGGCGGCTCAATCATCAACACCGCATCAATGTCCGCGCACATCGTCAACGTCCCTCAGCCTCAGTGCGCCTACAACGCTTCGAAGGCCGGAGTAATCCAGCTCACGAAGTCCCTCGCCATCGAGTGGGCAAAGCGCGGAGTCCGTGTGAACTCAATCAGTCCCGGCTATATCGGCACAGACCTTACTCTCAGCTCCGAGTTCCTGAAGCCCTTAATCGCAAAGTGGAATGAACTTGCACCGATGGGCAGACTCGGAAAACCCGAAGAGTTAGAGTCAATCTGCGTATATCTGGCAGGAGACACCAGCACGTTTACTACGGGCGCGGATTTCTGCCTTGACGGAGCATTCACCTGCTTCTAAGCCCTGCGCAACGAAGTTAGGCTTTAGCGTTAAACGATAACAGCTTATCGTTTGGACGAAGCAAAATATATTCACGCAAAGGAGATACACTCATGAAGAAGTTTGCAGCACTGTTCACCCTCGTAATGATCCTCGCTCTCCCCGTCGTAGCAATGGCCGCCGACACCGGCAAGACTGAAGGCGTACAGGCCTCCCCTGAGTTCTACGCAAAGGCTAACTTTGAGACGCTCAAGGGCAAGAAAATCGGCATCACGATTCAGTCCCTGCAGAATGCTTACTGGGCAGGCGTTATGACCGCACTCGGAGAAATCCTGCAGGCCGCCGGAGCAGAATATACCATCGTCGGATGCAACGACTCCTCCGCAACTCAGATCTCCCAGATCGAGAACTTCGTCTCAGCAGGATGCGACCTCATCATGGTTCACCCGTCAGACGCAAACGCAGTCGAGGATGCCTGCGCAGAAGCCCGCAACTTCGGCATCAAGGTTATGTGCTGGGATGACCCCATGACCAACACCGACGCTAACTGGGTTCTGAACAATACCTATCTGGGAACAGAGATCGGCAAGCTCGCCGGAGCATTCATCAACCAGCATTACAGCGCGGAGAAGAAGGCTGAAGTTACGATTATCGGCTATCCTCAGACAGTAATCCTTCTTGAGCGTGAGAACGGCATCAAGCAGGGACTCGAAGAGACAGCCGCCGGCAAGTACGAGATCGTAGCCACGACCGCCGCAATCGAGGCGAACCTTGCACAGGACGCAGTAGAGACAATCCTTCAGGCACACCCTGACTGCAAAGTCTTCACAGGCATCGGCGCGGGCGCAATGATCGGTGCAGACGAAGCACTGCAGATTGCAACGGGCGGAAAGATTCCCGAAGATATGGGCGTGTTCACGACGGACGTAACCAAGCAGCAGCTCGGACAGCTCGCAGACCCGACATATCCCGCGAAGGGCATTATCGGTTTCGAGGGCTCGGACGAAGACACAGCACGTTCTGCCGCGTCAATGTTCGCACTCATTCTTGAGGACAAAGTAGGCGCAAAGAACGTGTTCAGGGCAGTTGCACCCATCACCGCCGAGAACGTCGCCGCAATTCAGGCAGGAATGAAGTAGAGAGGATGAAGAATTTACGGGCTTCCCGGGCAGTAACGGGAGGCTCGTTTTATGATTAAGTACAGGAGGTGTAAGAATGGCAGAAGATTATGTGCTTGAACTCGAACACATACGCAAAGAATATCCCGGTGTCGTGGCGTTGAAGGACGTAACGTTACAGCTCAGGCGCGGCGAAATTCTGGGACTTATCGGCGAGAACGGAGCAGGCAAGTCTACCCTCATCAAATGCTGTTCAGGAGCGGTTATCCCGACGAGCGGAAAAATCAAGGTCAAGAAAGACCCCAACGGCGAAGTGAGAGAGTTTGCGAGAATGACTCCCCAGCTGGCAGCTGAGAACGGAATAGCGATAATCTATCAGGAGTTCAACAACGTCGGAGAGCTTTCCGCCGCAGAGAACATGTTTCTTGGCCGCCCTATCCTCAAGAAGAACGGCATCACGATTGACCGCAAAGCAATGGAGGCTGAGGCCGCGAAGGCGTTTGCACAGCTCGAGATCAACATCAACCCCGCAGAGCTGGTGAAGAATCTCTCCGTCGGTTATCAGCAGATGGTTGAAATCGCGAAGGCCATCCAGCAGAACGCGCAGGTTCTCATCATGGACGAGCCCAGCGCGCCCCTCACGACTAAGGAAGTCGAGAGCATGTTCAAGGTTGTGGAGCTTCTGAAGTCGCGCGGAGTGTCGATAATCTACATTTCGCACAGGCTCGAGGAAATCTTCAGGCTGTCTGACAGAATCGAAGTCATCAGAGACGGCGAATATGTCGACACGCTCATAACCGACAAAGACCCCGCGACGATTCCGCATCAGGTTGACGACCTCATCAAGCTCATGGTCGGGCGCGAAATGACCCAGAAATACCCTCCGCGCAAACCCTGCGTGCGTGATGATGTCGTCCTCGAACTCCAGCACGTCTACGGAAACGGCGACGAAGATATTTCGTTCAAGGTACACGCGGGAGAAGTCTTAGGGCTCGGCGGACTCGTCGGAGCAGGCAGGACGGAAATCGCGCAGGTGATTTTCGGTTCGCGTCCGAAGGAGTCGGGAAAGATTATCTTCATGGGACAGGAGATTAACCCTCATGCACCCAGAGCCGCAATCGACTACGGAATAGCGTTATTGCCGGAGGACAGAAAGAGGCACGGCGCGCTCCTCACCAATTCCATCAAGAACAATATCTCGATGCCGATTTATGAGCGCATCTCCAGAGCTACGGTTATTGACGCGAGGACGGAGAAGGCTACAGCAGAACGTTACCGCGAGGACATACAGATAAAGTGCCCGAGCATTCACCAGCTCGTGAAGAACCTTTCCGGCGGAAACCAGCAGAAGGTTATTCTGGCGAAGTGGCTTGCGGCTAACTCAAAGCTGATAATCTTCGACGAGCCCACACGCGGAATCGACGTAGGCGCGAAGTTCGAGATCTACAAGCTGATTAATGACCTTGTTGAAGACGGAGTAGCAGTGTTAATGATTTCGTCGGAGATGGAGGAACTTATGGGCATGTCCGACAGAATTATAGTTCTCGCGGAAGGCAACGCTATGGGAGAACTTCAGAAGGACGAGTTCACCGCAGATACAATCATGTTATACGCATCGGGAGTTGTTCCTGAAAGCAAGAAGGAGGCAGTGTAACTTATGGAGCAGAACAAATTTGCGGCGGCATTCAAGCAGAACGCAATATGGCTTGTGTTCATCATCGAGATAGCAATCTTCGCATACTTCAACCCCAAATTCCTGAGCATCCCGAACATCGTGAACATCTCCCGTCAGGTGTCGTATTACGGCATCGCGTCAATCGGTATGACGTTCGTGATTCTGATTGCTGGCATTGACCTGTCCATAGCGTCAATAGTCGTTCTGGTCAACGTCGTGTGCGCGTACCTGATGATGAACATGGGCTGGAACATGTGGCTGGCAATCATCGTCTCAATCGCGATGGCAACGCTTATCGGAGTCCTGAACGGCTTTATGGTTGCGACTATAGGCATACCGGCAATCATCGCGACGTTCGCATCACAGACGGTGTTCAGAGGGCTGGCGTATATTCTGTCGGGCGGGCTTCCGATCCCTGACGTTCTGCGCTATGCACCTGAAGTCGGCCTCAACGGCAACCCTAACCTTGCGTTCTTTGCGCGCTGGACTCTGAATCACTGGTCAATCTTCCCGCGTACCGGTGTGGGGCTGATTCCTGTGTGCGCAATCATCATGGTAATCTGCTTTGCGGTCGGGAGCTTCATACTGAACAAGTCATATTTCGGGCGTTACTTCTACGCGATCGGCGGAAATGAAGAGGCTTCCGAGCTTTCAGGAATCCGCGTCAACAAGATGAAGTACCTCATCTATGCACTGTCAGGGTTCTTTGCTGGGCTCGCGGGAATTATAGTGCTGTCGCGTACAGGTTCGGCGCAGGCTTCATCGCTGGTCGGGTTTGAGTTCGAGGTAATAACGTGCGTGGTCTTGGGCGGAGTGTCAGTCGCCGGAGGTATCGGCAGAATGTCCGGGGTAATCGCGGGCGTGCTGATCATCGGTTCGCTGAAGAGCGGAATGGTCATGATGAACGTCAGCGAGTACACGCAGATGGTTGTGCAGGGCTTGGTCTTGGCCGTAGCTGTCGGTTTCGACTGCTTCTCGAAGAAACGCCAGGCAAGCTAAATGTACACGGTCAGCCCCTCACTCGCACAGTATTACGCCGAGCTTGACCCCGCGAAACGCCTCGAGCTCCTCAACGCGTCGGACGCAGAAGAGTTTGTGCACACGCTCTATCATGAGAGGTATTCCGACCACGAGGGCAAAGGCAGGAAGAATATTGACTGGTGGTTATGGCGGTGCATATGCCTTCAGCTTCTGTACGGGCGCGGAGGATTCTTTAAGAGATTCCGGGACAGGGAAATCAACACCATACTTGATGAACTGTTCATGAATGACCCTGACGAATCACACGTGCCGTATCTCTACCACGAATACAGGAATGTTTGCCGGCGTTACTTGTCGACGTGCCGGAGCGGGAACTACGCGAGCCGGTTTATGGGCTTCAGGCAGGCCAGCGATGAGGAGAAAGTCCTCAAAGCGTGTTCTGATGTCTGGGAGATGTCGGCAGGAATAGCGCGGATTTTCGGCCAGCACGAGAAGATGCGTGTGTGGTGCGGGGCTTTCCGTGATGAATTAATGGAGTATGATTCAGTTTGCCGTGAAGAATACGACAGGCTGAACAAGCAATAAAGGAGGATAAACTATGAGCGAACTTATGACGCAGGAAGTAATGCAGGAACCCAAGCACATAATCTACCGTGAAGTCCCAGTGCCGGAGCCCGGCCCGGATCAGGTGCTCGTGAAGATCAAGAAGATAGGCATCTGCGGAAGCGACATTCACGTCTATCACGGAACTCACCCGTACACATCATATCCCATCGTTCAGGGGCACGAGGTCTCTGCGCAGGTAGTGAAGTGCGGAGAGTACGCCAAGAAGTTCAAGCCCGGCGACCGCGTAGTCCTTGAACCTCAGGTAGTGTGCGGAAGGTGCTACCCCTGCCTTCACGGGAAGTACAACCTGTGCGAGAGCCTTAAGGTTTTCGGCTTCCAGACGACAGGAACAGGCAGCGACTATTTCGCCATCGAGGAGAGCAAGGTAACGGCACTTCCCGACGAACTGAGCTACTGCGACGGCGCAATGATGGAGCCTCTCGCGGTTACGGTACACGCGGCGAAGAGATTCCCGGGCGTTAAGGGCTGCACGGCGGTAGTTCTCGGGTGCGGGCCCATCGGAATCCTGCTCATCCAGTCGTTGAAGGCTCTGGGAGCGGCTAAGGTTATGGCGACGGACATTTCTGACGGCAGGCTTGAGCTCGCAAAGCAGCTCGGTGCTGATGTTGTCGTGAACACCATGAAGGCCGACTACAAGCAGGCGGTGCTTGACACGTTCGGGCCGGACAAGTACGACGTAGCCTACGAGTGCGCAGGAAGCGACATCACGATGGATCAGGCGATCCAGAACGCGCGCAAGGGCAGCACGATAATTCTCGTTGCAGTGTTCGGCAAGAAGGCCAGCATTGACCTCGCGAAGCTCAACGACTCAGAGCTCGACCTCAACACGTCGATGATGTACCGTCATGAAGACTTTGTCGACGCAATAAGGTTCGTGCAGGAGGGCAAGATTCAGCTGAAGCCGCTGCGCACAGCGCACTTTGCGTTCAGGGACTGGCCGAAGGCGTATGAGTACATCGACACTCACCGTGAAACGACGATGAAGGTTATTGTCGACGTTGACCCGGACGAGGCAGAGGAAGCGTAAGCATCAAGGAACAATGAAGCGGGGGGTTTTCGTGAGAGAGCCTCCCGCTTTTGTTGTGCACGTTAGTCCAGCTTCATTATGATTTTGCCCTCAAGGTTCGTTACGCCTTCGGGGGTGTGCGTCGACAGGTACACAGTCGGGTTGTTCCTGATGAACTCCCTCACGCGGTTAAGGGTTTCGCGTGCGGCGGCCAAGTCCTCGAACACTATAGAGAGCTTGTTTGCGTGAAGTGCCGCATCAACGTACGTTACATCACCGTGCATCATGTAGTACACTCCATCAGCTTCAACGATAACAATGCTGTTGCCGTTCGTGTGGCCGCGAGCCTTGATGAAGTACACGCCGTCTGCTACCTTCTGGCTCTCGGGGAAATTGTGGTATGCTCCGTCGCTGTACGTCGCGCGTATGATGTTTTCGCCCGTGAGCTTCAGTGCGTCCGCGTCTTCCGGCCCGATGTAGATTTTCGCGTTCGGGAAAGCACGGAGCTCGCCCGTGTGGTCAGGGTGCTTGTGGGTTACGAGAATCTTCGTTACCTGTTCAGGCTTGTAGCCCAGTGCCTCGAGCGCAGGAACGTAGTCGTTAATCTTCGTGTAGCCCTTGAACGGTGTCTCCGACGGAAGCCCGGTGTCAACAAGTATAACCTCACTGCCCGTGTCAATCAGGAAGTTCTGGAGGCTGCCGGGATATGTTACGTCCTTGCTGCCGTCCGCCTTGTTCTCGCCGCCGAACACGAACTCCTGCGTGAACGAGCCGCCCTCGTAGAGCCTCACTGCCTTTATCTGCATGATGTTACCCCCTCAAAAGTTGGAATGCTAATATTGTACGTTGTGATAAGATTTCGGCAAGTACGCAGAAATTTCATACCATGCAGGAGCAATCAACACTATGGATACTATGTGCCCGCTAAAATACCTCACGCGAACTTTCGGAGGCAAATGGAAGCTGCCGATCATCTGCATTCTCGCTGACCCTGAGCCTAAACGTTACAGCGTCATAAAGCGCAGGCTCGGCGATATAACCAACATGATGCTTGCACAGTCGCTCAAGGAGTTAGAGGCCGCCGGACTCGTGAACCGCGAACAGTTCAACGAAGTTCCGCCGCACGTTGAGTACTCCCTCACGGAGAAGGGCAGGGGAGTTATCCCGATGCTGACCGCCGCCGCACAATGGGCACTTCACGAGATGGAGGGCGAGGAACTCACACCGTACTGCAAAACGTGCAGGACTTCACTATAGATACTCTTTGCGCAAATCATTATGTCTGCTACACTTCATTAACTTCAAATTTCTCACACCCAAGAAAGGAATGATTCACACATGCGCCTGACTTATGAAGGCATCAAAGACGTTCAGGCCTGGAACGCAGCAGGAATTGACCTGCCTCCCTACAGCCCCGCAGAACTCGCCGCGAACACCCGCAAATCTCCGCGCTGGGTACATTTCGGCATCGGCAACATCTTCCGCATCTTCGTCGGAGGAATCGCGGACAGCCTCATACGCGCCGGACTGATGGACACAGGCATAATCTGCGCAGAAACGTTTGATTTTGACGTGGTCGACAAGATCTATAAGCCGTTCGACAACCTTGCTCTTGCAGTTACGCTTTACCCGGACGGAAAACAGGATAAGCGCGTACTTGCTTCCCTCACCGAAGCCGTGAAAGCTCAGCCCCGTTTCACCGACGACTGGGCACGCCTCAAGGAAGTCTTCACAGCCCCGAGCCTTCAGCTGGTCTCCTTCACGATTACGGAGAAGGGTTACGCTCTGCACGGTGCGGACGGAAAATATTTCCCGTTCGTGAATGCTGACATCGAGAACGGCCCGGAGAAGTGCGGCGGAGCTATGGCTGTCGTTGCGTCAATGCTCTTCGCACGCTTCAAGGCAGGTGCTCAGCCCATCGCCCTCGTCTCGATGGACAACGTCTCCCACAACGGCCAGAAGCTGCGTGAATCCGTCGTCGACATGGCGGAGAAGTGGTACGAGAGAAATTTTGTGCCCGCAGATTTTGTTGCGTGGGTCAAGGATGAAGGCAAAGTGTCTTTCGCGTGGACGATGATCGACAAGATTACCCCGCGCCCGTCTGAGGATGTGGCCAAGATGCTCGAAACTTCCGGCGTTGAGGACATGGGGATTGTCGTAACCAGCAAGAGAACCTACATTGCACCGTTCGTGAACGCAGAGAAGCCCGGCTATCTCGTCATTGAGGACAAATTCCCGAACGGCAGGCCTCCTCTCGAAAAGGCAGAGCAGGTCTACATGACTGACCGCAACACCGTCAACCTCTCCGAGCGCATGAAGCTCACAACCTGCCTCAACCCGATTCACTCGGCACTGTGCACGTACGACAGGCTGTTAGGCTACGAGCTTTTTGCTGACGGAATGCATGACCCGGAACTCTCCAAGCTCGCACAGAGAGTCGGCTACGATGACGGCCTTCCTGTAGTTACGGATCCGGGCATAATCTCACCGCGCGATTTCCTGAAGGAGTGCCTTGAAGTGAGATTCCCGAACGCGTATTTAGGCGACACCAGCGCACGAATAGCTACGGACATTTCGCAGGGTCTGGCGTTCAGGTTCGGCGAGACGGTGAAGGCGTATGTTGCGCGCGACGGTTCGGCCAAGAACCTGACGGGTATTCCGCTGGCGATTGCGGGGTGGCTCAGGTATCTGCTGGCTGTCGACGACAACGGGGAGAAGTTCGAGCTGTCTCCTGACCCGATGAACGCCGAGATGACCGCACACTTCGCGGGAGTTACCCCCGATAACGCGGCAGAGAAGCTGAAGCCGATTCTGAGCAACACGCACATTTTCGGGGTTGACCTGTACGAGGCTGGGCTGGGCGGAAAGATTGAGGAGATGTTCACGGAGATGCTCAAGGGCAACGGAGCAGTGAGGGCAGTCCTCAAGAAGTACTTAGCATAACAGAAAGCCCGGAGGCTCGGAGCTTCCGGGTCATTCATGCGGTAGTGCCTCCTTTTCAGGTAGAGTATACCGCATGAATGATTAGCGTGCTTTGAGCCTGCAGATAATCTGCGTCATTGTACCCATCGGGCAGAAGGTGCACCAGGTTCTTGGCCGCCAGAGTGCCATCACACACAAGCCTATAATCTCGCTCGTCAGCATTAGGCTGTAGAGGCCGAAGCTGAACTGAGCCGCCCATTCAGGAGAACTCCCCGCAGTATACGCCCACCCGAACGGAACGCGGAACACCCAGAGGAGCTTCACTGTCTCGCTTAACGATGATGCTCCGCCGAACACCAGCCATGTCTGATAGATTACGTTCATGAACATCACCATGAAGAACGCAAGGAAGCCGTACCTGAACCATTTTGACGACAGCCAGCGCGGTGCGGGACTGCCCGAACGTTTCAGGAGCGCGAAGAGCTGCCCCCTTCCGCAGAGCCTGTTGCAGAAGAACTTGTTTCCCCACACGACCGCAAACACCAGCGGAAGCATGAACTCAATCACGCCGAGCCACGCAAAGAGTATGTTGAAGAAGCCCAGCGTGAAATACAGCACCGGCCACAACCACATGTACGAGTACCAGTGTTCAGCCTTCACGAGCAATCACCTCGATTACATCGGCGGGGCAAGTCTTAGTGCACAGCCCGCATCCCACGCACAGAGCTTCATTAACGACGGCGTAACAGCCCTTGAAGATTGAGATTGCGTCTCTGGGACAGACATTAGTACACGCACCGCATGAGACGCACAAATCTCTGTTGACGCTTGCGAGTCTCTTAGCCAAGAATAGCCCTCAAATCTTCATCAGGTGTTGTTGTCGGAGCAATGTTGAAGTTCTCGACGAGGAACTTAAGCACCGCCGGAGACACGAACGCCGGGAGCGTCGGGCCGAGCCGGATATTCTTTATGCCGAGAGCCAGCAGGGTAAGCAGTACGCAAACCGCTTTCTGTTCGTACCACGATAGCACGATAGACAGCGGGAGGTCATTAACTCCACACCCAAACGCTTCAGCCAGAGCGGACGCAACCTTAATCGCGCTGTAAGCATCGTTGCACTGTCCCATGTCCATAATGCGCGGGAAATCCCCTATCTTCCCCAAGTCCAAATCGTTGAACCTGAACTTTCCGCACGCAAGAGTGAGCACTATCGAGTCCGCCGGTGTCTTCTTCACAAACTCTGTATAGTAGTTCCTGCTTGCCCTTGCGCCGTCGCACCCTCCAACAAGGAAGAAATGTTTTACTGCTCCGGCCTTCACTGCCTCGATGACCTTACCGGCAACGGACAGAACCGCTCCGTGAGCAAAGCCCGTCATAACTGTGTGCCCGCCGTTTATGCCGGTGAAGTCTTTATCCTCGCTCCATCCGCCGAGCTCGAGTGCCTTAGCGATTACGGGCGAAAAATCCTTATCCTCTCCGATGTGCACAGTGTCAGGGTACGACACAACTCCCGTCGTGAAAACTCTGTCCGCGTAACTCGGTTTTGTCGGCATCAGGCAGTTCGTCGTGAACAGGAAAGCTCCGGGAACGTCAGCAAACTCTTTCTGCTGGTTCTGCCACGCTGTCCCGAAATTCCCGCGAAGGTGCTTGTACTTCCGAAGCTCAGGGTACGCGTGAGCAGGCAGCATTTCGCCGTGAGTGTAAATGTTTATGCCCTTGCCCTCTGTCTGTTCGAGCAGGAGCTTCAAGTCGTGTAGGTCATGACCGCTTATCACGATGAACGGCCCGCGCTCTACTTTGAGGCTGACTTCAACTGGCGAAGGTGCGCCGAAAGATTCTGTGTTGGCTTTGTCGAGAAGCTCCATGCACTTGAGGTTGACTTTGCCGGTCTCGATAACGAGAGGCAGAAGCTCATCCATCCCGTAATCATCCCGGCCAAGTGCTGAGAGTGCCTTCACGAAGAACGCATTAACCTCGTCATCACTGTAGCCCAGCGCAAGAGCATGGTACGCATAAGCCGCCATTCCGCGAAGCCCGAAGAGTATTAACGACTTCAGCGAGCGTATATCTTCCTGAGCGTTCCAGATATTGCCCGTGTCGTAAGGTTCACAGCCGATGCGCCTGAGTATCTTCTTCTCCGTCTCCTTGTTGAAGCTGACGTTGGTTATTGTCGTGAACAGCCCCTCGATGATAAGCCTGTAATCCGTTGTTCCTTTGCCCGCGAGAGTGATCAGCGCACCCGTAATTACGTCCTGAAACCCAGCGTTAATGTAGGACTTTCCGCAGACTCCCATTGAGCCCGTACAGCCTTTGCCTCCTGCTGTCTGTTCGCACTGAAAGCAGAACAT
Organism: Synergistaceae bacterium; assembly: GCA_017450125.1. Taxonomy (NCBI): domain Bacteria; kingdom Thermotogati; phylum Synergistota; class Synergistia; order Synergistales; family Synergistaceae; species Synergistaceae bacterium. The sequence continues at coordinate 65,203 of JAFSWZ010000019.1, forward strand.
GTATATACCCCCCTCAGTTTTGCTGTTATGCCAGCAGTGCGCTCACGAGTGCAGGGATTTTCCCCAAGTCTTCCTCGCCGGCTGTCCACATTGCGCGTATGTTCTCCTCAACCACAGAGAAACCCGCATCCTTCAGCTTCTCCTGCAGAATCTTGACCGATTCTCCGCTCCAGCCGTAGCACCCGAAAGCCGCCGCCTTCTTCTTCCTGAACTTCAGCTGTTTCGCGAACTCAATCCACCCTGCGACGCTCGACAAAATGCTGTTCCCGACAGTCGGAGAACCGAGCGCAATTGCCTTCGACTTGAAGACTTCCGTCATGACTTCGTTCTTGTCGGCCTTCGCGACGTTGAAGACTTTTACCACAGTATCCGGGCTCTGGCGCGAAATTTCGCGGGCTATTTCGTGCGCAATGCGTGCCGTGCCTTCCCACATTGTGTCGTAAGCTACGGTGATCTGATCCTCCTGGTAAGCATCTGCCCATTCAGCGTACTTCTTGACGATCTGGAGGGGGTCATCACGCCAGATTGCTCCGTGCGACGTGGCGATAATGTCAATGGGAATGTTCAGAGCCGCAATCTCCGCGAGCTTCTTCGTTACGAGAGGGGAAAACGGGTTGAGGATGTTGGCGTAGTACTTCATGGCTTCCTTCCACAATAGGCACTGGTCAGCCTTGTCGTTGAACAGTTCCTCGACGGCGTAATGCTGTCCGAATGCGTCATTGGAGAAAAGGATGTTGTCGCCGGTCATGTAGGTAGCCATAGAGTCGGGCCAGTGGAGCATACGCATTTCCACAAACACTAACTGCTTGCCGTTCCCGATGTCGAGAGTGTCGCCGGTCTTCACCACGTGGAAATTCCACCCTCTTTTGCCGTACTGCCCCTCGATGGACTTCACGGCGTTTGCTGTGCAGTAGATAGGTACATCTGGAATCTCTGCCATCAATGCGGTGAGGCTTCCTGAATGGTCGCACTCTCCGTGATTCGCGATAACTGCGTCAATCCTGCTGAGGTCAATCTCGCTCTTGAGGTTCTCGACGAAATCGAACCTGTGCGGTGTCCAGATTGTGTCGATGAGGACGGTCTTGCCTTCCTCGATGAGGTAAGCATTCTGACTTGAGCCGTTCATTATGGAGTAGTCATCGCCGTGAAAACTCTCGAGCTCCCAGTCGATGTAGCCTATCCAGCTTACATTGTTCTTGATGTTTCTGCGCATGGTATATCCTCCGTTCTGAAAAGCTGCGTGATTTAGAGATTATATTACACAACTAGCAATTTCTTCATGGTCAAGCGGGCGGCAGGCATGATATTATTCTGGCATCCAATACACACAGAAAGGAATAGTTATCCATGAAGAGAAGCAGCAGTATTGTTGTCGCACTGTGCCTCGTGTTCGCACTGGCCTGTGCATCGTTCGGTTTCACGCCCGGAACGTACGAGGGAACGGGCAAGGGTTACAGCGAGGGTGCTCCCGTCAAAGTGAAGGTTACCGTCGACACGGAAAAAATCACGGCTGTCGAGATTGACGCTCCTGAAGAAGTACCATTCGGCGTTCAGAACTTCGAGACGTACAGCAAAGCACTCATCGGCAGGACTGACGGGAACATTGACGCAGTGAGCAACGCCACGCTTACCCGCAACGGAATAGCAGAGGCAGTCGAGAAGGCACTCAAGAAGGCCAGCGCACCCGCTTCCGGCTTCAAGCCCGGCACATACGAGGGCGAGGGCAAGGGCTACAGCGAGGGTGCTCCCGTGAAGGTGAAGGTTACGGTTGATGCGGAGAAAATCACAGCCGTAGAGATTGACGCTCCCGAAGAAGTACCTTTCGGAGTCCAGCAGTTCGAGAACTACGCGGGACAGCTCATCGGCAAGAGCGAGGCCAAGATTGACGCAGTGAGCAACGCAACAATGACCCGCAACGGCATCGTTGAGGCAGTCGAGAAAGCATTAGCCGCCGCGAAAGGTGAGGACACCGCAAACACTGCACCCGTCTCCTTCACGCCCGGCGAGTACACAGCGGAAGCACCCGGCTATAACGCACCTGTTACCGTGAAAGTTACGTTCGACGCGGACAAGGTTACGGCAATCGAGGTAGTCAAACACGCAGAGACCGCACACGTCGGAGATATAGCCTTCAACATCATGATTCCCGAGATGATTCAGGCGAACGGCTCAGGTGTTGATGGTGTATCAGGAGCAACCTTCTCGACGCGCGCACTCCGCAACGCCGTGAACGCTGCGGCAGAGGCAGCAAAGTGCACGAACCTCGAGGCCTTCAAGTCCGCGAAGGTTGAGCACAAGCCCGAAGCTCCCATCAAGGCAACGTATGATGTCGTAATCGTCGGAGCTGGCGGAGCAGGAGTAGCTGCGGCGGCACAGGCAGCACTTGACGGAAACACTGTGCTAATCATCGAGAAGAATGCTGAAGTCGGCGGAAACACCCTCGTTAGCGGAGGACAGTATCAGAGCGTGATGCCCTATCTCGTGTGGGATCCGAAGAACCCCGACGCAACAACAGGCGTTTACGCGTTCAACGGCCAGACATACGAGAAGGTTAAGAGCGTACCCGGATGCATCGCCGAGCTCAAGATGATTCTGAACTGGAACGAAGCACCGTTTGACGCGGCATATTACGAGACTCACGAATACGTAGCAGGTGATGCCGCAGAACTCAGCAAGCACGGAGTTCACGCAGAGTATCTCCCTGTCCTCAAGGCACTCAAGGAAGAAATCAAGGCCTATCTCGACTGGGCACAGCCGAAGCTCGATGCCGGTACTCCCGAAAATCAGCTTGCCCTGTTCTCGACGCTGAACCTTCACATCTTCCAGACCTATTACGGCGGACTTAGGCAGAGTGCGGACAAGAAGAGCTGGATTTACGGTGATGTGAAGCTCGTCAGCCAGTTCATCAATCAGGCGCAGGGTCTCAAGGAGTGGCTCGAGGCTATGGGCTCAACGTTCCATGAGGACAGCCAGCAGACGCTTATAGGTGCTCTGTGGTACAGGGAAAATGAGTTTGTCGGTGCAGAAGTCGACACTGACGGCGACGGCGTGAAGGAAAACTATCCCGGACGCTGGGGCACGTACTTTGTCGCTCCGATTAATGCGATGCTCAAGGCCAACAAGGACAACCGCATAATGTTGCGCACGACGGTAACCGGCCTCCTCACTGAGGGCAAGAAGGTTATCGGCGTTAAGGCGAAGCGTTACGACGGCACGGAGGTAGAGGCATACGCGGCGAAAGGCGTAATCCTCGCTACGGGCGGCTATGCGGCTAACCTCGTGAAGGTTGTTGATGAGAACGTCTACTGGTCTCCTGAATACGTCTCGACCTCAACGAAGACGACTAACCGTTCATCACTGCAGGGCGACGGCGTAACGATGGCACAGGAAGCAGGAGCAGCTACTACGGGAATGGGCTTCACACAGATGATGCCTATCTCGTGGATCGACAACGGAAATCTTGCTTTCGGCGGCGGAAACTACGCGTGCTGGATTTCTCCGATTACGGGACACAGGTTCGTTGACGAAGGAAGCGAGCGCGACGTTCTGTCTCTGGCGGAGTTCCGCAACGGCATGGAGTACAAGGGCAGCAAGGGCGTATTCCTCGAGTTCTACAACGTTGAGCAGAAGATGCCCGCACCGACTCAGCTTCCCGAGACCGGCGATTATCCCGGACGCTACTACAGGAGAAAGATTGCTGAGCTTCCCGAACTCTTCAAGGAACTCGGCGTGAAGGCAGACCCCAAAGTCGTCGAGGAGACAATCAGAGCTTATGACAAGGCAGTAATGACCGGCTCAGAGTTCCCTGATGTTGGCAAGGCTATAGCATCACGTCCTGTCGGCAACGTCCAGAAGAACCCCGACGGAAGCTACAACGTGAGCACCTACGACCTCGATAACACGGTCATGACGATAAGGCTCATGGCACCGAGCACCCACCACACGATGGGCGGAGTTGTCGTCGACGAAGGCAGGCACGTAATGACTGCGGACGGCAGGATAATTCCGGGTCTCTATGCGGCAGGAGAAGTTACGGGCGGCATTCACGGCGGAAACAGGCTCGGCGGAAACGCAATCACAGAAATCTTCGTGTCCGGCAGAATTGCGGCTCAGAGCCTCAACGCTGATCACAAGTAAGCATTCACGGTATACTATGACGGTCAGGCTTTCGGGCTTGGCCGTTATTTATTAGAAGGAGGCATCATAATGGAAGGCTGGGACGAAGCAAAACAGGCCTTTATCGAGAAGCTGGAGCGTCAGGAAAAATGCTTCATGGAACTGTTCGAGAGGGACAAGAACGGAATCGTTATAGGTTTCGACGAACGCAGGACACTCGAGGCACTGCGGGCAAGAAACAGCGCGGTACTCTCGCGCCTGAAGAGCCGTGAATTTGCTGTGGCTGTCGTAGGTCTCGAGAAGGCGGGGAAAAGCACTCTGGGCAATGCGTTAATCAACTCCGAGATTCTGCCTGAGTACACGGAACGCTGTACGTACACGACTACGGAGCTCCGTGCGGGCGACAAGAATGAAGCGGAGGTTACGTTCTACAGCGAGGCGGAGTTCACCGCGATATTCCGTGAGATGCTGCAGTCTGTGGGTTACGACGGCTCTGCGGACTTCAGGACTCTTGCGCCGGAAACTTTCGCGCATTACTGGGAAGCAGTAGGCGAGGACAGCTCGAAGCGCGACCTCTACGAACGCCACAACGGCAAGACCGACGAGGACATACTTACGATTCTGCGCGGGAGCAAGACCATCGCGGAACTTCTTGGCCAGCCCGTGAGAAAGTTCATGTACGACAGCGGGCAGGGAAGCTCGGAGTTCCAGCTGTACATCACGGGAATAAGCGGCTACGACGACAAAGGCGCGGCAGTCCGAACCGCACACCCTTACGCAGTGAAGAACGTTGTGATTCGTTCGACGGAGCTCGGCGACATGAGAAACATTGTACTGTACGACGTTCCGGGCTTCGACTCCACTACTGAGCTCCACAAGAAGCAGACAGAGCAGATGCTTAAAGAGGCTGACGCAATAATACTCGTTACGAACGTAGGAGACCGCCCGAACATCAACAGCCCGCAGTTAGACATGCTCCGCAAGGTCAGGGATCAGGACGGCGTTAAGCTGAGGGATAAGACGTTCATCTTCGGGAACAAAATCGACATGGCCGGCAACGAAGCCAGAGCCCGCGACAATGACTCAGCCCTCAGGAGCGAGGCTGAACGCTATCAGGTTGCACAGGCAGTACGCGTAATCTCCGGCAGTGCAAAAGCATACCTTGAAGGGTTAGGGCTTCTGTCTCCCGATGAAATCAGGAGAGGCAAAATCAACGCCAAAGCCCGCCTCGATGAATGGGGGATGCCCGACGGAGTAACGGAGCTCCACCGACAGCTTCAGGACTACTACAACAACGACAGGTTCGAGGTTCTTCGGAGGCGCGCCGAAACCACGATAACCGCAACAGTAGAGTTTCTGCGCACGCTGCTGGCCAAGTACAGCCCCGAAGTCCTCGACAGGCTGGAGACCGGCGGAAAGTACATGCTTCAGCTGAGGGGCAAGGCAGACACGTTCGCACGTGCGGCGATGGAGATAAGCAGCCGCTATAGTTCGCAGATAATCTCAACGCGGCCGTTCAGCACACAACTGGCGGAGAGCATCGAGAGGATTTACCCGCTAACGGAGGAGTTCCGGGTTCTCATCGACGAGGTGATACACCAGAGCAACGCGACGACCACCGGAATAATGCAGCTTTCGGCGATAAATGCGGGCATTCGCGGGCGCGTGCACATAATGTTCATGGAAAACCTCGTGCGTGAGGCGGCAAACATTGTCGAGAACAAGCAGGCAGGCATTCGTGCGGAACTGGTCAGCAAGTTCCTTGAGATAATGGGTATGCGTGAAGGCTCGGAGTACGAGGCGGAGCTGGTGAAGAGCGTCAATGCACTCTTTGACGAATACCTCATCAAGGACGGCGAGGAGTGCCGCTTCAACACACTGATAGAACGCTTTGCGTCGGGGCTTGTGGAGACGCTGATACTGATGCCATTCGCTGAGTTCGAGAGGCTGGAGACGGTGAAGAAGACGCTTCCCGAATTATTCTCGCTGGCGGTGTATTACTCGATGCCGGAGATTGACGGGAGCTTTGAGGTCAGGGACTCGCAGGAGGACAGGCGGAAGTTCTTTGCGAAGATTCTTGCTCACGAGGGCGGCAACACTCAGAGCAGCGTGAAGCCATCAGCAGTCTTTGCGGCAAAAGGCGTGCTGATAGACTGGTTCGACAGACACGCGAAAGTTACGGGGCTGAGCGTCAACGAACTTCCCATCGATGAATGGGCGGTGCTTTTCGCGGAGAAGGGTGAGAAGCTGGAGACTATGCCCGATGACCTAGCGAAGCAGCTTAAGACGCTTGACCTCTCGTCGTTGAACAAAACAGAGAAGGTCTCACGCATTGACGGGGCGATTCGTAGCTTCTTGGGCGGAACGCCGGAGAACGCACAGCCTCTCGACCGGCTGCTTGATTCGCTTCACGCGAAAGCCTCAGCCATGAAAGCACGCAACACTGACGACATGCTGAAGATTCTCGACGAGGACATCATGATACTACGGGACTTGACGACAAAATCTGTAATCCGTGCGATAGGGCTGGAGCTTGCGTTCACGTCAATCATCGTGAAGAACATCAACTTTATCCGTCGCGGAATAACTGACGCAGAGGGCAGCAAGAACTTCGACGAGTGGATTAACCTCAATGTGAGGAAGGTACTTGACAGCGAGTTTGCGGCGATTGACCGCTACAACATGGACAGCCAGACGCGGAAGAGCATAATTTCTGCGATACAGCAGGTGCTCGGAAGCATGGAGTAAGGAGGAACAATTATGACAATAGCAAGAAGTCTCTTCGGCACAACGCCGGAAGGGCAGAAGGTGTACCTGTACACTTTCACGGACAGCAAGGGGCAGAGCGTAGTGATGAGCGAGTATGCCTGCGCGATCGTCTCAATCAACGTTCTCGACAAATCGGGAAAGCTCCGCGACGTAGCACTCGGTTATGACACGCTCGAGGAGTACTTGGCCGACACGCGGTGTTTCGGTGCAACAGTAGGACGTTACGCGAACCGCATCGCCAACGGCCTCTTCACCATCAACGGCGTAACCTACCACCTTCCGCGCAACAACGGGAACAACACGCTTCACGGAGGCCCGGACGGCTTCCGCAAGAGGCTTTATTCTAGCGAAATGTTCGACGACCGCGTAGAGTTCACGCTTCACAGCCCCGACCTCGACGCAGGATTTCCCGGCAATTTTACCCTCAAGGTTACGGTTACGTTCGAGGACGGAGCGTTGCGGATGAAGTATGATTACGTCTGCGACAAGGACTGCCCCGCCAACATCACCAACCACAACTACTTCAACCTTAACGGGCACGGCATGGGAAGCATCTTCAAGCACTGGCTTCACATCAACGCAGAGAAGTACTGCAAGGCAGATGAAGGAATGTTAGCTCTTGCTCCTACTGTGGGTGTTGAGGGCACGGCGTTTGACTTCAGAACCTCCAAGACAATAGCAAGCGGAATATTCTCCTACTCGCCGGAACTTATCAGCGCAAGAGGAGGCTACGACCACTGCTTCGAGCTCAGCGGAGAGAAAGCCGCCGTTGTCTGCGGAGACGTGAGCGGAATAGTGCTTGAAGTTTTCTCGGACATGCCGGCGGTGCAGTTCTACACGGGAAATTCTATCGGGCATTGCAGGGGAAAGGGAGGAGCGTACTACAACGACTATGACGGCTTCGCGCTCGAGTGCCAGCAGTTCCCGAACGCAATAAATGAGCCGTCCTTCCCCGACTGCGTAGCCAGAGCAGGACAGCCCGTGAGTAAATTCATCGAGTTCAGGTTCAGCAGCAGAAGCTAGCGTGCCTGACCGTAATACGCATTCGGCCCGTGCTTGCGCAGGTAGTGTTTGTCCTGTACGTACTGCGGAGCTTCAGAGGCTTGCGGGTTGATGGTGATGGTGTACATTGCCATCTTCGCAACCTCCTCCAGAACTACAGCGTGATACACTGCCTGCGCCGCCGTCTTCCCCCACGTGAACGGCCCGTGCGAACGGCAGATTACGCCCGGCACAGCTTTGGGGTCAAGGCCTCTCCGTGAGAACTCCTCCGCAATAACCTTCCCGGTGTTCAGCTCGTAATCCTCTTCGACTTCCTCAGCAGTGAGATTCCGCGAGCACGGAACGCACCCGTAGAAGTAATCCGCGTGTGTCGTCCCGTAGCAGGGTATATCTTTCCCTGCCTGTGCCCAAGCTACAGCGTGAGGACTGTGCGTGTGTACGATGCCCCCGATTCCCGGAAAAGTCTTGTACAGCTCAACGTGAGTCTTCGTGTCGGAGCTGGGGTTCATCGTGCCTTCAACAACGTTATTATTCAGGTCAACGATTACGAGGTCAGAAGGCTTCAGCTCGTCGTACTCCACACCCGACGGTTTGATGACAACTAACCCGCGCTCCCTGTCTATTCCGCTGACGTTGCCCCACGTGTACACAACGAGCCCCCTTGCAGGAAGTTCCATGTTTGCGCGGTAAACTTCTTCACGTAATTGTTCCAGCATGTTACTTCAGCTTCCACGCCAAGTCGGCCAAGAACAAATCACGCTCGAGGCTCTCTGTCGTCGTGTCCTTGCTGATGTGAACAAACTCGATGTCCATTATGCGCGCCCAGTCCTTCATCTGTTCCGCGTCAACATCGTAGCTCAGCACCGTGTGATGTGCTCCGCCCGCAAGTATCCAGCACTCAAGGCCGGTCTTTAGGTCAGGCATTGCCCGCCACATTACGCGCGCAACAGGCAAATTCGGCATCGGCATTATGGGCTTAACGCACTCGATGTCCTGACAGATGAGACGGAGACGGCCGCCCATGTCGACGAGAGAAATCACTACGGCTTTCCCTGCGTGTCCCTCGAACACTAAACGTGCGGGGTCTTCCTTGCCGCCGATTCCGAGAGGGTGAACCTCAATTCTCGGCTTCCCTTCTGCGACACTCGGGCAGACTTCCAGCATGTGAGCACCCAAGCTGTATTCTTGGCCGGGCACAAGGTGATACGTGTAGTCCTCCATGAACGCAGAGCCGCCCTTCTGTCCTTCCGTCATGAATTTCACGATAGCGGTCATTGCCCCGACCTTCCAGTCGCCTTCTGCTCCGTAGCCGTAACCCGTCGCAAGCATGTGCTGTGTCGCGAGGCCGGGAAGCTGTCTCATCCCGTAAAGATCCTGGAACGTGTTGCTGAATGCCCGGCAGCCTTCGCGGTCAAGCATCTTCCTCATGGCTACTTCCTCGCGTGCCTGATAACGTACTGCGTCAAGATTATCCGTCGCAATGTCGTAGAGCGATTCATACTCGCGCATCATCGCGGCTTCCTCGTCGGGTGTTACAGCAGCAATCTCGTCCGCAAGTTCTCCGACCGGCCAGGTGTTGACCTGCCAGCCCAGTTTTGCCTGAACCTCTACCTTGTCGCCTTCAGTTACCGCAACTTCACGCATGTTGTCGCCGAAACGCATAACCTTCAGCGAGCGTGAGAACATTGCACCAGCCGCAGAACGCATCCACTTTCCGAGCCGTTCCTGAACGTCAGCGTCCTGCCAGTAGCCCGCAATTACCTTTCTGGGTGCACGAAGGCGCGCGCCTATGAAGCCGTGTTCCCTGTCGCCGTGAGCCGCCTGATTCAGGTTCATGAAGTCCATATCGATTTCTTCATTCGGAATCTCGCGGTTGTACTGCGTCGCGAAATGGCACCATGCCTTCTGGAGGTTCACGAGGCCGTTAATCCACATCTTTGACGGGCTGAAGGTGTGGCACCACGTGATTATTCCCGCGCAGTGCTCGTCGTGGTTCGCGTCGCGTATTACGTCGGTGATCTCCTTGTTTGTCTTGGCCGTAACCTTGTAGACAACACGGCAGGGAAGTTTTCCTGAGGCGTTGAGTGCGTCGGCCATCTCCTGCGCTCTCTGTGCTACGGTCTCGAGAACTTCCGGGCCGTAAAGGTACTGGCTTCCTACTACAAACCAGAACTCATAATCTTTCAGATTCACTATAACTTTGCTCCCTTCTGCTCTATTGCTGACATTAACGACCTGAAAGCTCCGTTAAAGGCTTCGAGGCCGTCAGCCAAAAGTTTAGCGCAAACATCATCCATGCTGAAGGTCAGTCCTGCGAGGTCTGCTTCTGCCTGTGCGAGTCCCTGCTCGAGCGTCAGTGCCGCGTGTCCGTGATCCACAAACGCATTAAGTGTTGCAGGAGGTACTGTGTTGACGGTGTCAGGGCCTATGAGTTCCTCGACGTACTTAACATCACTGTATGCCTTGTTCTTCGTGCCGGTGCTCGCCCACAACGGACGCTGTACCTGCTCCTGCCCGGCAAAGAGCTTCTTGAAGGCCTGATACATCAGCTTGATGCCGTCGACTGCGATTCTTCCCTGAAGTTCTGGAGGAAGCAGCTTGTCCACAGCACCATCAACCCTGCTCACGAACACCGACGCAACAGATGCTGCTCTGCCTCCGCGCTTCGTGCCCTCGATGTAGGCTCTGGCGACTGCCTCATACTGTGCGCGCGAGAAGATTAATGTTGAGTTCACGTTTACGCTGGCGGCGATGCATTCAGTGAGTGCCTCGATGCCTTCGGGTGTTGCGGGAATCTTAATCATTACGTTCGGCCTGTTGAGGAGCGCAAAGAGTCTCTTGGCCTCGCTAATTGTTGTGTCCCTGTCCGACGCAAGCAGAGGGTTGACCTCGAGGCTGACGTAGCCGTCTTTGCCGCCTGTCTTGTCGTAAACGGGGCGGAGAATATCTGCTGCCGCACCGACTTCCTGCAGCGTCAAGACCTCGTAGATTTCCGCTGTGGTTTTGCCCTGAGCGTGGAGGGCTGCTATCTCCGCGTCATAGTCTGTTGTCTTGGCTATGGCGTTCTCGAAGATTGAAGGGTTAGTGGTTACGCCGACGACTCCTTTGTCAATCCAGCCCTGAAGTCCGCCGGAAGCTATGAGATCCTTGCTGATGTAGTCGAGCCATATGCTTTGCCCGAGTTTGAACGCTTCATGTATTGATGTCATCATTAATCACCAGTCCATTGACGAAATCGCGGCCTTCTCTGCCTCAAGACCTGCCTTGTACCTCTGCGTGAACACCTCGAACCCCTCAACCTCCGCAGGATCAGGAGCTACTACGTTCCCCGTGAGTTCCTTGAAGACGCGCTTGTCAAGGTAATCCTCGAGCTTGCCGTCCTTCTTTCCGTCCGCCATGTACGCCGCAAGCAGAGCAATTCCCCACGCTCCGCCCTCTGACGCTGTCGACATTACGGAAACAGGAGCATTCACCGCCGCCGCAAGAACCTTCTGCATCACCAGAGGAGTCTTGAACAGTCCGCCGTGCCCCATCATTCTGTCGAGCTTCACGCCCTCGTCCTTCAGGAGAATATCCATCCCCAGCTTCACAGCACCTAACGACGTGTAGAGGTTGACCTTCATGAAGTTAGCAAGGTTGAACTTGCTGTTAGGCGTGCGCATGAACAACGGCCTTCCTTCGTTGATGAAGGTGATGTTCTCTCCGCTGTAGTACCCGTAGGCCATAAGCCCTCCGCAGTCCGCATCGCCGGTCATTGAGTGCGTGTAGAGCTTGCCGAAAAGTTCGCCCATATTCGCTTCAACGCCCATTAACTTGCAGAACTCCCCGAACAGCGACACCCAAGCGTTGAGGTCGCTCGTTCCGTTGTTTGCGTGGGACATTGCGCAGGGGAAGCCCGACGGTGTCGTAACCATGTCGATTTCACGGTGAAGTGCCTTAAGCTGGCGTTCGAGGACAATCATCGCGAACGTTGACGTTCCAGCTGAAAGGTTGCCGGTTCTCGGAGCTACGGAGTTCGTCGCGGTCATTCCCGTACCTGCGTCGCCTTCGGGGGGGCACATCGGGATTCCGGCCTTCAGCATCCCGGTCTCGTCGAGGAGTGCCGCACCTTCCGCCGTGAGGCTTCCTGCGTCATCACCCGCAACTAAGACCTTCGGGAAAACGTCCCGCAGTCCGTAAGAGAGCCCGGCCTTCTTCAGGAGAGCGTCGAACTTCTGCACCATTCCTTCATCATAATCCAGCGCGTCAGAATCTATCGGGAACATTCCCGCCGCATCTCCGACACCGATAACCTTTTTGCCGGTCAGCTTGTAGTGCATGTATGCCGCCAGCGTGAACACGCCCGCAACGTTCTTCACGTGAGCTTCTCCGTCAAGAAGCCTCTGGTACAGGTGCGCGACGCTCCATCTCAGCGGAATGTTGAACTGGAACAGCTCTGTAAGTTCATCGGCGGCCTGCGTTGTGTTGGTGTTGCGCCACGTCTGGAACGGTGCAAGCTGCTTGTCCTGCGCGTCAAGAGCAATGTAGCCGTGCATCATCGCGCTGATTCCGATTGCCCCGAAAGTCGCAGGTGTTACGCCGTACTTTGCCGCTACATCCTTCCTCAGCGACGCGTAGCACGACCTCAGACCCGCATCAACATCGGCCAAGTCATACGTCCACACGCCATTCACTAACTTGTTCTCCCACTCGTGAGAGCCGGAAGCCAGTACGTGCCCGTCATAATCCACAAGCACAGCCTTGATTCTCGTTGAGCCGAACTCTATTCCGAGCGCGGTTTTGCCAGAAGTAATTATTTCTGCAGACATGCTATAAACTCCTTTGCTATTGCTTCGGGGGAAAGTCCCATTTCTTCGCGCACCTTGTCTGATGTGGCTGATGCTCCGTAGTGCGTAACTCCGAGCGTCTTTACCTTCGGGAGTGCTATTCCCTGCCTGACTGCCTCGAGAAGCATTATTGCTCCCATTCCTGTATTGGCGTTGTGGTCTTCGACGGTGAGGATCGGGCCAAGTGCCGCCGCCTCGCGCATTGCCTTCATGTCAGGTGCAAGAGGTGAAGAGACTGCGTAGACGTTCACGGAGAGATTGTGTGCTTCTGCTGCCTGCAACGCGAGCTGTGCCATGTACCCGAGCGCAAAGATGCTCCCGTCCTTGCCGTCCCTCAGCTTCACTGCCTCGCCGTAAACAAACTCGTAGCTTCCCGCAAACTCCTTCAGGCCGTCAATCTTGCTCCTTCCGACAGCTAGGCAAATATCGCCCGGTGTCCTGAGCATCCACCTCGTTGCTCTGTCGGTCTGGTTGGGGTCAGCAGGTACTACCAGCTTCCAGCCGAAAGTGTTGCGCAGTAACCCTACATAGTCTATGCACTGGTGAGTCTTGCCGTCCTCGCCTACGTCAAGCCCGACGTGAGTCAGTACCGTCTTGTTCCCTGCCATATTGATGTCGTTAAGCCTCTGCTGGTTATAGACCTCGTCGATGCCGAACACTCCGAACTCTGCCCACAGGGACACTACACCTGCGATGCTCGCAGTCCCTGACATCGTGGCTACGTTGTGCTCCTGAATGCCGCTCTGTACGTACCAATCCGGGCATTCCTTCCTGAATGCTCCTGTCATTACGGACGGTGCAAGGTCGCAGTCGAAAACAAGGATGGGGGTACGGCCTTCCTGCTTGTAGTTCAGACTGCCGACATCAGCAAGTGCCTTTCCGAAAGCCCCGCGATTGTCCATGCACTTCTTGCCCTCGTAGTCGAACGGAGTCCCGGTATCCATGCTCGGTGCAGGAGGATACGCTACAGTTCTGCCCTTGAAGGTTGAAGGAGTCTTGCGGCGTTCAACTGCCTTAGCGAGAGTGTCAGGGTCTTCTCCGAGATGCGCGACTATCTTTGCGTAATCGTCATTGCTGACCGGCTTTCCGTGATAGTCGGGTATGCCTTCCATGATGAGTCCGTCTTTGCCCATTACGGTTTTGCAGAGGAGAACCGTCGGCTTGCCGTGAGTTCCTGCGGCCTTCAGTGCATCGTACAGCGCGGGGAATGAATGACCGTCAACCTCTACAGCTTCCCAGCCGTCAGCTTCCCATAACGCTTTAAGATTGCAGGGCATGATGTCTTTGCGGTAACCTGAGAGCTGGATGTCGTTCCAGTCGATGAGCGCAACAAGCCCGGTGAGGCCTTCCTTGACTGCGGTGCGTCTTGCTTCTGCGAGCTGTCCCTTAGTCTGTCCGCCGTCGCCCATCAGAACGTAAACGTGTCCGCTGTAGCCGACAGCCCTCTGTGCGAGCGCGAACCCTGCACCTGCGCTGAGTCCCTGACCGAGATTGCCCGTGCCCCAGTCGATGCCGGGAACTTCACGCTCAATGTGTCCCTGAAACGCGCTCCCCAAGTCGCGGAAGTGAGCCATAGCGTCCTCGCGCGGAATGAAGCCCCATTCGGCGAGTGCAGCATAGACTCCTGCGCTGGTGTGGCCGTGTGAGACGACGACGTAATCACGTTTGACATCGCTGCAGTTTTCGGGTGTGAGGTTAGCGATGCCGTAGACTGAGAGGAACATCTCCATGCTCGAGAACGCTCCGCCGGGGTGTCCGCTCTTGGCCGCACTGACCATTGTGAGGGCAGAGACGCGCGCACGTTTAGCCGCCGCTTGAAGTTCAGAGATGTACTCAGGCGAAAGATTATCTGACGGGAATTTTTTCAGCAAATTAACCGCCTCCTATAATATGTGAATGAATTGTGTTGTGTGGTATATAGAATATTATAAGGCTGTATGATTCTTACAATCAAGGAGGAATGTATCTATTATGACAAGCAACAGGGCCCTACACGCGGCATCCTTAGCCCAGCAGGACGAGTTCTACACACAGTTCACTGACGTTCAGGAGGAACTCGGCCACTACTGGGAGCATTTTCGGGGCGCAAAGATTCTGTGCAACTGCGATGACCCATTCGAGAGCAGCTTCTTCAGGTATCTCGCGCTTCAGTTCTCGTATCTTGGCATCAGGAAGCTCACGGCAACCTGTTACGCGGGAAGCCCCATCGCCCAGCAA
>JAFSWZ010000020.1 GCA_017450125.1 Synergistaceae bacterium
TGTGCGCGAGGCTATCGGGAGTGAGGTCAGCGTTGGGGCTGATGAGCCGCCGGTTGTGCCGGGCTGACCCTGCGCCAAATCCCCGTCGCCGTCAACGTACAGCCCTAAATCTGTTAGTACTTGGGAATGTTCCTTGAGAGCGGTAATAACGCTGTCCTGAGAGTTCATTTTGATGACTGCCTGCTGCAGCTTGAGCGCGATTTCCGCCTGTAGGACTTCTCCCGCGCGGGTGATGATTGCATAGTCTGCGGCAGCGTTGCTTATGCCTTCGTAGGGAGTGGTGAGCTTGAGGCTGGTGTTGCCTATGACTTCATCAATCTCGTAGATTTGGCCTCCCGCGAAAAAAATATCTCCTTGCTTGATGTCATCGACCAGCCAGCCGGTATTTGCGCCGACAACCTCAACGTCGCCGTTTCGCACGACAACTGAGCCGGTCTTGTACCATTTGTATCCTGCCATGAATTAACCTCCTAACCCTGCCAGTGTTTTTGTCCCATGTGTTCAAGTGAATTGACGATGCTCGCCTGTGCAAGGCAATTGATTTGATGTTGCAGTGAATCGTTGCGCCTGCGTATCTCGCGGTAAATCTCCTCTGACTTGTCTTCGAGCTGCTGATAGGTAACCGCGAGGGGGTTTTCCGAGAATACCGCCGTAACGTTCTCTGCTTGGTCGACGATAGCAGTGATGTTGAGGTGGTAGTAGATGGTATCTGCTCCGCCGTAGCCGGGAATGTAGTCCGCCCTGTCTCCGGCGTTACAGTAACCGTAAAGGAGTTCCTCGCCGGTTTTGGGGTCTTCAGCGAACAACCCGACCTCACGCAAGAAGAAGCCCGTAGTCATGTCTTTATTGTTGAGTACGAGCATGATTTCCGCTGTGCCGATGAACGGGGGAATATCCATTTTTGCGATCTCCATGTCCCGATGAGGGCGGATAATGTCCGTCATAGTGCGAACGTCTGCGCCCTCTGGAAGGTAACCGTCTCCCGCACAAGCCCGCGTAAACTTGAGTGGTTCTCCTGTTAGGGCTGAGGCGAGAATATTGCGTCCCGCGTCAGTGAGTTCAACTCCGCCAAACTCTGCCATATAATCACCTCCTTACGCTGATAAAAATTCCGCAAGCGACAGCCCCGCCGATAGAGAGGCCATGTGTCGCTCTGCTGGAAGTTGACTGCCGGATATTCACGCTGTGTGTCTGCCTCTGGAAGGTACAAGTTGCGACGCTGACACCCAGTCCCGCAGTGCCGGAAGCCTCCTGCTTCGAGGGTATATCGTGGTGAATGCCCTGAGCTGTAGCCGCCCCAGCCTTGATGTTGAGGCCGGAGCTTCCGTGTGTGCGCTGGACGATTGCGATGTTGTGGTGCTGGGCTTGCGATGTTCCCGCGCCGAAGGTGAGGGACATGCTGCCCGTGCCCTTAGTCTTGGGGATAAACGCTACATCGTGGCGCGTTCCTTGAGCTGTACCAGTGCCGACGGCTACGTCAAGCTCTGCTGTGCCCTGCGTATGCTGGACTATTGCGATACTGTGTCTCTGGCTCTGGAGTGTCCCTGTTCCGACGGTGAGAGGCATATTGCCCGTGCCCTGCGTCTTGGGGACAAACGCTATATCGTGCCGCGTTCCTTGAGCCGTCGCAGCCCCCACCGAAATTTCATGCTGTGTCGCCGCCTCCATGTACACATACAGCTTCGACATCCACGACCGCACCGCCTTGCTCTCCTGAATTGCCCGACGGATTGTCTGCGTCGGGTTCGTCCAGTCCACACGCTCCCAGAAATCACCCGTCAGCTTCGCGTCTATCGCGAACGTGTAGGGCTGTGCTCCCTCGTCCTGCCATGAAGTAAACCTTGCCTCCACTCCCAGCATTCCCAGAGCGTCAAGTATCGCGCTGGTCGTTCCCTTCTTGCGATGCCACGCTATCGACTTCAGCACCATTTCCCGCTTGGCCTCGAGGCTGTGCGCGAGCTCGTAGAAATCCACGTGCCACTGCCACGCCAGCAGGTCGAGCACTTCCTCCGGCAGTTCGTTAATCCGAGAAACAATAAACGCCTCCCGTATGTCTTGGGAGACGCTCAATAGTTCAGGGTCAATCGATGTGATTAAGTGCTTGACGTTCTGGTCGCCGGTTATCGACGGCGGCGATATGTCCAGCAGGGAAACTCTCTCTATCTCTTTAGCCATCCTCGAGACCTCCTAACGTGAGAGTCTTTGCGGTCATTATTGCGACCTGCGAGGCCGTCAATACCCGAAACTCCGGCGAAACAATCTCGGTGCGCTTTGCTCCGGCGGCTACCATTCTGTGGTTCAGCTCCGAAGGGTTCAGGTCGCGACCCAGCTTTGACCTCTGCCATAATGCCCATGCGTTCACTGCTTCCTCGACTGCCCGCTGAATTTGCGCAGCCTGTGTTGCCCGCTTTCTGTCTATCCAGTAGCTCACGTTCAGCTCGAACTCTACAGGCTCAGGCGATAACACATGCACAAAATCTGTGTCGGGGCGTTTGTCGTCGGCGTTGCAGACCTCGTAGACCGCATCAAGTATCTCCTGCGTCGGCAGGTCTCCGTCGGTCATTAGAGGGTAGATGTTCACGTTGCCCGGCTCTGTGTCGGGCGGACCGAGTACCGCAACGTCGATAATGCCCTGATGCGCCGACCTCGCCCAATACTCATAGGCTCCTGTAGGCCCGGCTACGGAAAAACTCTCTGGGGCTATCTGTATGCGTTCGCGGAAATTCTCATCGGTTTCGGTGTCGCTTCCGCCGTAGGTCTCCGTTATGTTCTCAACGGTCATCTCGAACGGGAAAGGGTCTACCAGCTTGCGGATCTGCCCCGGCACGTAGCCGTTGCCCTGTGTTCCTGAGAGGGTGCATTGCGCTGTAACTTCGGCCTCGCGCTCTCCTGCGGGAATGTCTACGCTCTCGGTCGTAGCGAAAAGGATTGTCCCGCCGCCGGGAGTCGCGCGTGTACCTTCGGGAATGATTACGGCTGAAGGCTGGACTTCCGACAGCGTGAACTTCAGCGTGGTCATTGCGCGGGAGGCCTCGAGCCTCGTTACTTCGAGCAACGCTCCTATGTGGTCGAGATAATCGCCGTCAGCATACGCGAGCAAATTCTGCTTGGCCGCGTAATCAATTAATGCTCTCTGCTGAATAATCACAAGGACTATTGCCTCGAGGAACA
>JAFSWZ010000021.1 GCA_017450125.1 Synergistaceae bacterium
GCTGCTGCTCGGACTTGTTACCCGCATGGGCAGCTCCAACAGCCACACAGCTATTCTCGCCAGAAGCACGAACTGGCCCACGCTCATTCAGTGCCACGACATCACTGACGAATGCGACGGAAAGTTCGCGATCCTCGACGGCTACAATGGCTGCATTTACGTTGAGCCTGACCAGTACCTCATCGACGAACTCTCCGCAAAGCAGGCTGAGGACAGAGCACGCGAGGCAAAACTTCAGGAACTCAAGGGACAGCCCAGCGTTACTAAGGACGGCCGGTCGGTAAGGCTGTACGCTAACATCGGCGGCCCGAAGGACATTCAGGCAGTCCTCGACAACGACGCGGAAGGTGTCGGACTCTTCAGGTCGGAGTTCGTGTACCTCAACAGCAAGGAAGAGCCTACGGAGGATGAGCAGTTCGCGGCCTACAAGAAAGTTCTTGAGGGGCTAGCACCGAGACTCGTGATTATCCGTACCTGCGACATCGGCGCGGATAAGACCATCGACTACATGAAGCTCGACAAGGAAGAGAACCCGGCGTTAGGCTTCAGGGCCGTAAGAATCTGCCTCTACCGCAGAGACTTCTTCAAGAAGCAGCTGCGCGCACTGCTGAGGGCTTCAGCGTTCGGCAATTTGGGTATAATGTTCCCGATGATCATCAGCCGCTGGGAAGTCCAGGAGTGCAAGGAAATTCTTGAGGAGTGCCGCAACGAACTCAAGGCCGAAGGAAAAGCTATGGGAGAAATCGAGATTGGTATAATGATAGAGACTCCTGCGGCCGCCCTTTGTGCAGACGAGCTAGCCCAAGAGGTGGACTTCTTCTCGCTCGGAACGAATGACCTCACGCAGTACACATGCGCCATCGACCGTCAGAGCGCGAACCTTGAGCGTTTCGCCGACACTCATCACCCTGCAGTGTTGAGGCTCATCCGCGAGACAATCGAGGCAGGACACAGGCACGGTACATGGGTCGGAATCTGCGGCGAGCTCGGTGCTGACCCGACACTAACAGAAGACTTCCTGAAGTGGGGAGTTGATGAACTCTCCGTAAACCCGAAGAGCATATTACCGCTCAGAGGGAACGTCAGGAACGTTGACCTGTCTAAATTCAAGACTGAGTCCCCGAAGCCGGAAGTGAAGCCCGAACCGAAACCGGCAGCAGAAGCTCCCAAGCCGGAAGCTCCCAAGCCGGAAGTGAAGGCAGAAGAACCCAAGCCGAAGCCGAAGGGATTATTTGGGAGGTTATTCGGATAATGTTATACGGAGCATTAGAGGCCGGCGGAACAAAGATGATTTGCGCTGTCGGCAATGAGGAAGGCCAGATACTTGATCAGGTTTCGATCCCAACTGCCACACCTGAGGAGACCATGCCCGCCATCATCGAGTACTTCAAGGCAAAAATTGATGTGCCCGAAGGTGAGGAGAAGATTCAGGCAATTGGTGTAGCGTGTTTCGGACCTGTCGACGTCAGGCCGAACTCCAAGACCTATGGGAACATTCTCTACACGCCCAAAATCCCCTGGCGCAATTTCCCAATGGTCAAAACTCTCAAGGAAGCACTTGGTGATATTCCTGTAGGGTTTGACACAGACGTGAACGGCTCACTTCTCGGCGAAGCTACGTGGGGCTGTGCGAAGGGACTCACTGACGCAGTGTATTTCACCATCGGCACGGGCATAGGCATGGGAGCAATGAGCGGCGGAAACCTCATTCACGGAATGCTTCACCCCGAAGCAGGACACATCAAGTTAGTACCAGTTCCCGGCGACGAATACGCTGGACACTGCCCGAATCACGGCCAGTGCTTCGAGGGAATGGCGTGCGGTCCGGCAATCGAGGCTCGCTGGGGAAAACCCGCAAAGGAACTCCGCGAGATGCCCGAAGTCTGGGATCTTGAGGCCAAGTACATCGCGCAGGCTTTGACATCTGTGATATACATGCTCAGCCCGCAGAAAATCATTCTCGGCGGAGGAGTCTCAAACCAGTCGCAGATTTTCCCGCTTGTCCGCAAATATGTGCTTGAGTACATCAACGGCTACATTGACACGAAGGAGCTCCGCAACATCAACGCCTACATCGTTCCGGCAGCACTGAACGGGAATCAGGGCA
>JAFSWZ010000022.1 GCA_017450125.1 Synergistaceae bacterium
GGAGTCCTTCCCTCCCAAGGGGAAGCGTAGGGCATCGAGATTGAGCCGGAGATAGCTATATGATTCTCGTTTGCCATCTTCACGCAGTCCGCGAAACCTGCCACGCTCTCCTCAGGAGTCCTGTTGAGATTCTTGAGGTTGTGCATACGGCTTGCGGAAACGTTCAGCTTTACCTTCTTGCACCCGCAGTCTATTGCTCTCTGAACGCCGCGAGTGTTCGGGATTAGTGCACGGAGCTCCACATCTTCAGGAACGTCGCCGATACGCTTGAAGATTTCGTCAGTGTCGGCCATCTGGGGGACTTTCTTGGGGTGCATGAACGATCCGACCTCGATAACCTTATAGCCTGCGTCGATAGCTCCCCGCAAAAGCTCCAGTTTCTGCTCAGTTGTGGGGATAACCTTTTCATTCTGGAGGCCGTCGCGGAGTCCGACCTCACACATCGTAACTTTTTCGGGTAAGTGCATCATTAGTCGATACCGTTAGCGGCAAAATATGCCTTTGCGACTTCGAGGCATCTTGCAGCGTGTCCGGCATTTCCGCGAGCCTGAATTTCCTTCAGGTTGGGCAGCTCAATCGACAGCGGAATATTCGGCATAGCCTTAATCATATCAGCTATCTTCACGTCGCCTTCACCGGGATAGTAGCGGGCCTCACGAGCTGTGTACAGCATCAGGTTATCCTTGATGTTGTCGAGCACGGTATCTTTGCACTCTGCGCCCTCAGGAGCCGGGCCGTCGCACAGATGGATGAAGTTGAAGTACTTGCGCGGTGTACGTGCAAGCTCTGCGCCGGTTACGCCTGCTCTGCCTGCGTGAAGAGTGTCGACCATCACGAACACGTTATCACGGCCAAGATCGTCTATCAGCGTAATATCTTCCTGAAGGTTGCGGACTCCAGCCCACGGAAGAAACTCAATGTTGAACTTGAGGCCGAACTCTTTTGCCATGTCGGCGACCTTGCCTGCTGTGTCGGTGTACCACGCGCGATCACGTGTCCACACGCTGCCGAGAACGTCAGTTGCTCCGAGCTTGGCCGCTGCCTCAAACGCGGGCTTGTACTCGTTGATGTCGAGGTCCTTGCGGATACGTGCAAGCTCAATGTCCATTAAGGGCATATCGTATTCTTTCAGAGCCTTCTTGATTGCGTCGAACAGTTCGGGGTCTTTCTGCGGTAAGAACTCCGGCTCACCGGGCAGATGCATGGGAATTGTGCGGAGGCTGACGAAATCATAGCCTGCTTCTTTGGCGATCTTGATCTGGTTTACTGGGTCAACGCCGGGAATTGTGAGATAAGCTAGTGAGAATTTGCGTGCCATAACATGAACTCCTTTCTGTTAATGAACAAAAGCCGCCCTGAACTAGCGACGGCATAACTTCGAGATGACTACTTGCCCGCGAGAATGTCCATCAATGTCTGGCGCATAACATCCAGCGGCACAGCTTTTCCGCCCGTCCAAAGCTGGATCTGACGCAGCCCCTGATACAGCGACATTCCGAGTCCGTTGATGACCATCTTGCAGCCTGCTTCCTTCGCTTCCTTGAGGAATCTTGTTTCAGCGGGGTTGTAGGTTGCGTCAAAGCAAATGTGCTCCGGCTTCAGGAACTTCTTATCAACGCAGGTATATTCCTCTTTGCCGCGCATTCCGAGTCCCGAAAGGTTGAGGATGATGTCTGTTTCTTCGAGGGCTTTAGCGATGCCTGCCTCGTCAGCTGCTCTTACGGGAACGCACACGCCGGGGTAGAACTTGTTGATCTCTGCGCTGAGGGTCTCGCACTTCTCTGAACGTGAGGAGATGTAGATCTTCTTTGCGCCCTCCTCCGCAAGCTCAAGGCAGACGCTCCTGCCCGTTCCGCCAGCTCCGAACGAAAACATAGTTTTTCCCTTGATGACGCAGCCGTGCTCCTTGATGTCGCGGAGAGCACCGTAGCCGTCAGTGTTGTAGCCGACGAGTTTGCCGCCTTCGGTCTTGACGACGGTGTTGGAGCTGCCGATCTTCTTGCACAGTGGGTCAAGGTCGTCGAGGTACTGCATGACGTTTTCCTTGTTGGGCTTGGTGACTGCGCAGCCCAA